>NZ_JBHVSY010000003.1:325866-463365 GCF_042884935.1 Streptomyces sp. NPDC058092 | reverse complement strand
GTACTGCAGGGGGGACCCTGTGGGAGAGTAGGACGCCGCCGAACTCCTTTTACGGAAAGCCCCGTGCCCTTGTGGCACGGGGCTTTTCTGCGTTCGGAGCGTCTAGGCTCGATCCATGCGCTACGAACTGGTCATCTTCGACAACGACGGTGTGCTCGTGGACAGCGAGCCGATCTCCAACACCATCCTGTCCGAGTACCTCACGGAACTCGGGCACCCCACCTCGTACCAGGAGTGCCTTCGCGACTACATGGGGGCTGCCGTGCACCGAGTGCACGACCTCGTCGAGGAGAGGACGGGGGAGAAACTGCCCGCGGACTTCGACGAGACGCTCCACTCACGGATTTTCGCGGCCTTCCGGCAGGAGCTGGAACCGGTGGCGGGAGTGAACGAGGTGCTGGGGAAGCTCGTCGCCGACGGGGTCGCCTATTGCGTCGCGTCGTCCGGGAGCCATGAACGGATCCGGGTCGGGCACCGCAAGACCGGGATCGACCAGTGGTTCGAGGAGGACTGGATCTTCAGCGCGGACGATGTGGCGCACGGAAAGCCGGCGCCCGATCTGTTCCTGCTCGCCGCCGAGCGGATGGGCGTTCCTCCCGAGCGGTGCGTCGTCATCGAGGACAGCTCGCTCGGAGTGGAGGCGGCCCGGGCCGCGGGGATGGATGTGTACGGGTTCACGTCGATGATGCCCGCGGACCGGCTCGCGGGGGTGACCGGGCACTTCTCCGACATGAGCCAACTGCGGGAATTGCTCGCCTGATCCATCTACCCATGGGTAGAGACTGGCCCTACGCTCGCGGCCATGACACATGCTCGCTTGCGGCACGGCAGGGCGTCCCTCGCGTTGAGCTTCTTCGTGCAGGGAGTGACCTTTGCTTTGCTCGTGACGCGGATTCCCGCCATCCAGGACCGGTACGGGATATCCGACGGGCTGTTGCCGGTGTTCCTGGCCGCGGTGCCGATCCTGGCCGGAGTGGGCAGCGTCGTCACCGAGAAGGTGGTCGCGCGGGTGCGGCCCGGGGTCGTACTGAGGTGGGCGCAGCCTGTTGTGCTGCTTGCGCTGCTCGGTGCCGGGGCCGGGAGCGCGTTGTGGGAGGCGGCTCTGGCGCTCGGGGTGTTCGGGCTTGCCGTCGGGGCGCTCGATGCCTCCATGAACATGATGGGGGTCAGCCTTCAGCGGGCGTACGGGCGTTCCATCATGCTGGGGTTCCATGCCTCGTACAGCCTGGGCGGAATCGCGGGGGCGTCCATGGCGTGGGCCGGGGCGCACTGGGATCTGTCGCTGCTGGTCTCGTACCTGCCGGCAGTTGTCGTGCTGCTGCCCGTCGCGTTCATCGGAAGCCGGTGGTACGCGGAGGGCGCGTCCGTCGAGGCGGGCCCGGTGGAGGGGCAGGGGAAGGGGGCCGCGTCGGTCTCCTTCACGTTGCTGATGCCGCTCTGTCTGGTGATGAGCTTCGCGTACATCGGGGACTCGACGGTCTCCAACTGGAGCGCCAAGTATCTGCAGGATGTGCTGGGGAGTTCGGAGCAGCTGTCGACCGTTCCGTACAACGTCTACATGGTGACGACGCTGCTGGGGCGGGCTGTCGGGGACTTCGGGGTGCGGCGGTTCGGGGCGGTGACCGTGGTGCGGTCCGGGAGTGTGCTGGCCGCGGCCGGGTTTGCTGTGGTGGCGCTGGCCGGTGGGGCGTGGGTCGGGATGCTCGGGTTCACTCTGCTGGGTCTCGGTCTGTGTGTGATCGTGCCGCAGACGTTCGCCGCTGCCGGGCGGATGTTCCCCGGGGCGAGTGATACGGCCATCGCGCGGCTGAATGTCTTCAACTATGTGGGATTCCTGGTGGGGTCGCCGCTCGTGGGTGCGCTCGGGGACGCCTGGAGCTACCGGGGAGCGATGCTCGTACCGATGGTGCTGGTCCTGGCGACGCTCGTGTACGCCAAGTCGTTCGGCGCGGAATCCGCCCGATACGGTGGCGGGCATGAGCGGCCGCGCACAGTTGATGTGGGATGACGCAGTAACGGGATACGACTTCGGCGAAAGTCATCCGATGGACCCTGTCAGACTCGCTCTGACGATGGGGCTGGTGCGGGCGTTCGGGCTCGACCGCGCGGTGGATGTGGTGGCGGCCAAGCCCGCCGGCGAGTCCACGCTGCGGCTGGTGCACCGCGAGGACTATGTGGCCGCCGTGCGCGCCGCGTCGGCGGATCCGAAGCACGCCGATCAGAACTACGGGCTCGGGACGGTGGACGATCCCGCGTTCGCGGGGATGCACGAGGTGTCGGCGCTGATCGCCGGGCAGTCGGTGGCCGCGGCCGAGGCGGTGTGGCGTGGGGACACCGCGCATGCCGTGAACTTCACGGGCGGGCTGCACCACGCCATGCCGGGCGGTGCGGCGGGGTTCTGCATCTACAACGATCCGGCGCTCGCCATCGCGAGGCTGTTGGAGCTGGGTGCCGAGCGGGTCGCGTACATCGATGTGGACGTGCACCACGGGGACGGTGTGCAGGCGGCCTTCTGGGAAGACCCGCGAGTCCTGACGGTGTCGTTGCACGAGCACCCGCGCACGCTGTTCCCGCAGACCGGCTGGCCGGAGGAGACCGGCGCCGGGGCCGGTGAGGGCAGTGCGGTGAACGTGGCGTTGCCGGCCGGTACGGGGGACGCGGGCTGGCTGCGGGCGTTCCATGCGGTGGTGCCGGAGCTGCTGGCGGACTTCCGGCCGCAGGTGCTGGTGAGTCAGCACGGGGCCGATACACACTTCGAGGACCCGCTCGCCCACCTGGCGGTGTCGCTGGACGCGCAGCGGGCGGTGATGGCGGCCTGTCACGATCTCGCCCACGAGTACGCGGAGGGCGGGCGCTGGGTGGCACTCGGTGGGGGCGGTTACGCGGTGGTCGACGTGGTGCCGCGGTCCTGGACGCATCTGGTGGGGATCGCCGCGCATGCGCCGGTGGATCCCGAGTCGGTGATTCCGGCCTCGTGGCGGGACGAGGTGTACGCGCGGACCCGGCAGCCGGGACCGGCCCGGATGACGGACGGGCGTACTCCTTCCTGGAAGTCGTGGGAGGAGGGGTATGACCCCGCGGACCGGGTGGACCAGGCGGTGCGGGCGACCAGGCGGGCGGCGTTCCCGTTGCGGGGGCTGCTGGCCTGAGGCGGGCGGGGGCGGTCGCGGTGCGGCCGTTTCCGTGCGGTGGTGAGGAAGGGTTACGCCAACTGTGGGGCGTAACCGGGCTTCTGGCCCCCCGTCCGGGTGATTGAGGCAGCATCGGTGGGGTGTTGAGCACCGGAGCGCTGCGTGCGCATCTGCTGGCGGCCAGGCTGGCCGGGCCCGTGGCCACGTCGAGGGAAGTGAGCCTGCGGAGCTATCGGCTCTTCGCGGCCCGCGACCCGCGGGCGACGCTCGGCCTCGACCCCGAATGGCGCTGGGAAGAGTCCGATCTTCTTCGTCTGATGGCCGACAAGTGCGGTGTTTCGGACGATCCCGCTCATGTTTCGGGCCCTGATGTGATCGATCCGGAGCGGACTTTGGCAGCTCTGGATTCCTTCGCGGAGCGGCTGTCGCATGCGGCGGTCCGGCGGGCGCCGGTGCTGTTCGGGACCGGTCATCCGCATCGGCTGCTCGGTTTCTACGCAGAGCTGGCAGACGCCTTGTCGGCGGCCGGGTGCCCCGTACTCACCCCCGCGCAGGGCCGATGTATCGACATAACGACCCGGTTCGGCGTACGCACGCACAACCTCGACTACGTACGAGGAGTCGCGATGGTGCGCGAACCGGGCGCGCGGACTCCCGGCGGTGACACCGGCGCACATACCCATTCACCGTTGCCGGTCCGGGTCGTTCTGGAGTCGGCGGCGGAGGGGCGCGGGCGGTTGCCGGAGCTGGTCGTCGGGGACCACGGATGGGTCTGCGGCGCAGGTCAGCTGGGCATCGAGGCGATCGGTCTGGCGGATACCGACGATCCCGCGCTGTTCGTCGGAGAGGCGGAGGGGCGGGTCTCGGTCGCCGTTCCGCTCGATGACGCCGTACGGTCCGCCTACTACCGGCCGCTCACGCGCTATGTACTCAATCGGGCCTGTCTGTCACAGTAGGCGGCCGATCGTCTCTCCTCTTCCCCACTCGCATCACACGCCCCTAATCTGGGGAGTGAGCGCACAACGACGAAGAGTCACCGGAGGGGAAGCCGGTGCGCGTCTGGTGCGGAAGGTACAGGTGGGTCATGGCTGCTGGCAGCGAGAGGCCTCTCAACGAGGTCAAGTTTCTGACTGTGGCGGAAGTCGCCTCGGTCATGAGGGTGTCGAAGATGACCGTGTACCGCTTGGTGCACAGCGGTCATCTGCCGGCGATCCGGGTGGGCAGGTCATTCCGGGTTCCGGAGCAAGCGGTTCACGAGTATCTCCGCGAGTCCTTTGTGGGGGTGGAGTCCGCCTGAGGTTCACCTCGGATTACGCCCCTCACGCGGTGGCGGGTAGGCTAGGCCGACGTAGGTCGTGTGGGCCCAGACGCCCCGCACCAGTGAAGAGAAGTGAGCGAGGGTAGTCGTGGGCTCTGTTATCAAGAAGCGGCGTAAGCGGATGGCCAAGAAGAAGCACCGCAAGCTGCTCAAGCGCACGCGCGTTCAGCGTCGCAACAAGAAGTAGGCGAACGCAGTTCGTGAATCCGCAGCCCTTCCGCCCATGTGGCGGGAGGGCTGCGGCGCGTTGTGGGGCGGTACCCGCATTCGGGCCAAAGTCTCGGCACAAGGCAGCCGTGCGGTCATCACAGGGCAACGTCCACCCGCTACGGTGACGGCCAGGGGAAACCTTTCGACGGAAGGCGCTGATCTTGGGGAAGGTCGTGCTGGTCACGGGAGCGGCCCGGCAGCTGGGCGGCCGCTTCGTGCGGCGCATCCAGCGTGATCCGGAAGTGGACCGGGTGATCGCCGTCGACGCGGTCACGCCCGGACACCGGCTGGGCGACGCCGATTTCGTGACGGCGGACATCCGCCAGCCCGCGATCGCCAGAGTCCTCGCCGAGCACTCCGTCGACACGGTCGTCCATCTGGACGTCTCCGCCAAGGCGGTCGGCACGGGTGGCCGGACGACGGTCAAGGAGACCAACGTCATCGGCACCATGCAGCTGCTCGGGGCCTGTCAGAAGGCGCCGAGGGTGCGGCGGCTGGTCGTCAAGTCCAGTACGAACGTGTACGGCTCCGCACCCCGCGATCCGGCGGTCTTCACCGAGACCACTCCGCCCAAGTCCCTGCCGAGCGGGGGCTTCGCCAAGGACGTGGTGGAGGTCGAGGGGTACGTACGGGGCTTCGCGCGCCGCCGGCCGGACGTCGCCGTCTGCGTGCTCAGGTTCGCGAACATCCTGGGGCCGGAGGCGGATTCGCCGCTCGCCGACTATCTGTCGCTGCCCGTACTGCCCACGGTGTTCGGTTACGACCCGAGACTCCAGTTCGTGCACGAGGACGATGTCGTCGACGTACTGGGGATCGCCTCGCGCGAGCCGAGGCGCGGGACGCTGAACAGCGGCACCTTCAACATCGCCGGGGACGGCGTGCTGCTGCTCTCGCAGTGCTCGCGGCGGTTGGGGCGGCCGACGGTGCCGTTGCTGCTGCCGGCCGTCACCTGGGTGGGCCAGGCGCTGCGTACGGTCGGCATGACGGACTTCTCGCCGGAGCAGATCCGGCTGCTCACCCACGGCCGGGTGGTCTCCACCGTCCAGATGCGCGAGACGCTGGGCTTCCACCCGGAGTTCACCACCGCGGAGACGTTCGCGGAGTTCGCGCGCAGTCAGGGGCCGGGGCTGCTGCCGCCCGAGGCGGTGGGAAGGACGGTCGACAGAGTGGCCGCCATGCCGTTCGCCGGGGCGGGCGGCGACGGTCCGGGGATCACCGGGGCGGGCGACACGTACCCGACCCCCAGCAGCGGCACGTAGAGGAGCGCATCGACGATGGCGGATGCCAAGGTCATTCCGTTCGACGACGACCGTTCGCGGTCGACCGGCGCGTCGCGCTCCGCGCGGCGCCGGTCCGCGGGGAGCGGCGGCCGGGGGCAGGGGCCCTCTGCGGCGGCGCCAGTGGTCGGGACCGCGGCCGTCAGCGCCCTTCCCGGGCAGCAGGACGCCTCGCTGCCGCAGGGGGAGCCCCAGCGGGCCGGGCAGCCCCTGGAAGGGGCCGAGCCGGGTGGCTGGGACCGGCGGATCGCCGGCGGGCTCGCGTTCCTGCGACGGCGGGTCACCGGTGAGTACGACGTCGACGAGTTCGGGTACGACAAGGAACTGACGGATCAGGTCCTGATGTCGATGCTGCGTCCGGTGTACGAGAAGTACTTCCGGGTCGAGGTGAAGGGCATCGAGAACATCCCGTCCGACGGCGGGGCGCTCATCGTGTCCAACCACTCGGGGACGCTGCCGCTCGACGGGCTGATGCTCCAGGTCGCCGTGCACGACAACCATCCGGCCGGGCGGCATCTGCGGCTGCTCGCCGCCGATCTCGTTTTCATGCTGCCGGTGGTCAACGAGCTCGCCCGCAAGGCCGGGCACACGCTGGCCTGTGCGGAGGACGCGGAGCGGCTGCTGCGGCGCGGCGAGCTCGTCGGGGTGATGCCGGAGGGCTTCAAGGGCATCGGCAAGCCGTTCGGCGAGCGGTACAAGCTGCAGCGCTTCGGGCGGGGCGGTTTCGTCTCCACGGCGCTGCGGGCCGGGGTGCCGATCGTTCCGTGCTCGATCGTGGGGGCGGAGGAGATCTACCCGATGATCGGCAACTCGAAGACGCTGGCGCGGCTGCTGGGCTTTCCGTACTTCCCGATCACGCCGACGTTTCCCTGGCTGGGGCCGCTCGGGGCGGTGCCGTTGCCGACGAAGTGGACGATCCAGTTCGGCGAGCCGATCTCCACGAGTGGGTATCCGGTGGAGGCGGCGGAGGATCCGATGCTGATGTTCAATCTGACGGATCAGGTGCGGGAGCAGATTCAGCACACGCTGTACAAGTTGTTGGTGCAGCGGAGGTCGGTCTTCTTTTGAGCCGGTGTCTCTCCGAGTCGGTGTTCCTCCGAGGAGGGTGCCGGGTGAGCCTGGTGGGGCTTTGTCCTCAACCACCGGACGGGCTTGCTCTTTTCGTGCCCGTCCGGCGATCGAGGTGGTGTCAGTCGTTCAGGTCCTCGCTGTTGATTCCCAGACCCGGGAGCAGGCCGGGGAGGAGCGGGGGCAGGGTTACGTCCGGCGTGGGCGGGGGGCTGATCCGGCCGTCGGCGGACGGGGCGGTGCCCTGGGGCGGGGTGCCGAGGAGGCCGTCCGTGCCGCCGATCAGGCCGTCGGACGGGGTGCTGCCGGAGGCCGAGGGGTGGGGCGCGGTGCTGGGGCCCGTACGGCCGTGCGAGGCCTCCGGTGACGAGGGCGCGGAGTGGTCCGTACCGGACGATCCCGTGGCCTGTTCCGTGGCGTCCGACTGCTGCGAATCCCTGTTCCTGTCCGGGGTGAGGGGCAGCAGCGACTGCAGCGGTTCGACCTCATCGTCTATGGCGTCGAAGACCGAGTTGACCTGGTCACCCACATCGGTCAGCTGTACGGGCAGCCGGTCGCGCAGGCTGCTCCAGCTGTCGCGGTGCGAGCGGGAGAAGGACTCCAGGGTCTGGATCGGGCCGATCGCGCCGTCCCGCTGGTAGGCCGCGTGGAGCAGGCGGTGGCCCTCGGTGGCGTCGTGCGTCATGCCGTTGAGCGTGCGCCTGACCTCGCCGAGCTGTTCGTGGTCGAGATCGCCGGAGCGGGCGCGCTCCATCAGCCGGCGGGCCTCGCTGAGCCGGGTCGATGCCTGGTCGAGGTAGACCTCGCCGCGGTCGGCGTCGCCGCTGGCCATGGTGAGGTGGATGTCCTCCATGCCGCGCTTGAGCCCGTACAGGGAATCACCCGGCAGGGCGTCGGAACTGGCAGCGGCCACTCCGCCGAAGGCCCCCGCCGCCACACCGACGGTGAGCCCGCCGGCCGCGAGGCCCTTCGCCCAGCGGGAGCGCGGACGCAATTTCCGGAGCGGGGAGGCCCGGTGGGCCCCCTTGGTCCGTTGTTCGGGCACCGTAGGGCCCGTGGATTCGCCGCCCTCGGCGAACATGGCCTCCATGGCGGCGACGAGCTGGGCTCGCTGCACCACTTTGACTTCGGGATCCAATTCGGGCCGCGGTAGCTCACCGAGGCCGTTCGCCAGGGCCAACAGCGTTCCGTGGTCGGCCGGTTCGGCCGGTTCCTCGGGCTGTACGGCCGCCGCACCGCGGAGCGACTGCTCCTCCAGGGCCTGGGCGAAGGCGTTCGCCCGCCGGTGTGCCGAAACGTTCGCGATCACTGGCGGCACCTCCTCTCGTCATGACGGTCGACTCCCCTGAGGGTCCGGAAGGTTGCACACCTTGAGCGCTTCCACACGAATGAGTGTCGGCGGACTTGGAGTGACGACAGGGGGTCTGCAACCGGCACAACGAGGGGCGCGGCACATGGGTTACGCAGAAAGATGATCGGACCAGTGCGTGATGAATATATCGCCGAGAGTGATTCGGCCGGGGTGGGGTCAGCGGGCGTCGTCCGGAAGGAGCCGGGCGAGGGTGCGGACGGCGCGGTACTGCAGGGTTTTGATCGCGCCCTCGTTCTTGCCCATGACCCGGGCGGTCTCGGCGACCGAGAGGCCCTGCAGAAAGCGCAGGGTCACGCATTCCTGCTGCTGGGGGTTGAGTCGGCGCACGGCTTGCAGCAGTGCGGCATTGGAGAGGGACTCCAGGACGGAGTCCTCGGGGCTGCGCTCGACCTCGTTGGCGTCGAGCATTTCGCCGGTGGTCACCTCCAGCCGGAAGCGGCTGGATTTGAAGTGGTCGGCGACCAGGTTGCGGGCGATCGTGACCAGCCAGGCGCCGAAGTCGCGGCCCTGCCAGGTGAAGGTGGAGATGCGGCGCAGGGCGCGCAGGAAGGTCTCACTGGTGAGGTCCTCCGCCGTCGCCTTGCCGCCCACGCGGTAGTAGATGTAGCGGTAGACGGTGTCGCTGTACTGGTCGTAGAGACGGCCGAAGGCGTCGGCCTCGCCGGCCTGTGCGCGCTCGACGAGATCCATCATGCGCGCGCTGTCGCTGTCGGCGGTGGGCCGGCGGACGGTGGACGTAGTAGTTGCGCCGCGGTTGCTGCGTCTTCCGACCGCCGCACCGCGTTCGGCCAGGGCGTAGCAAGGGCCGACAAGTGCAGGGGTGGCAAATGCGGGTACGGCGTACGCGGTGGGGACGAAGCCGCGCAAGCGGTCGGCGACCGTTGCGCGGAGCGTAGCCAGGCCCGAGGCGTCAACCCCGACGTGTGGGTACACGGGACTCCCAGAGGCAGAGCTTCCATCACGTGCAGTACGAAACCGTCACTCGTCGTAGTGAGTGGTGGGTTCCGGAATGCGTCTGAGGAGAATAACGCTTCGTACAGGCAGTGCTACACCCAGTTGCTAAAATCACCGATTACGTCGCTTCTGTAGCGACTAATCGATGCATCAAGTAGCACATCGTGACCGGTTATTGATCGGATTGGTTCGGGATCTGCCTGCGGGCGCGACAGGTTGTGGTCGGGTGCGAGCAGTCCGACTGGCGGGAACGGCCGGTGGGCAAGGGGTCCCGATCGGCGGCGGGTGTCCGGGCGTGGCTCGGCGGCCCCCGGCGGGGAACGGGCGGGGGTGCGTCAGCGGCGGCGGCGGTGCAGGGCGACGGCGGCCGCGGTGCCGCCCGCGAGGGCGCCGACCCCGGCCGCGGCCGGGATGCCGACCTTGGCGGCCTTGCGGCCCGTCCGGTAGTCCCGCAGCCGCCAGTCGAGGGCGCGGGCGTGCTTGCGGAGCTTGGCGTCCGGGTTGATCGCGTACGGGTGGCCGACCAGGGACAGCATCGGGATGTCGTTGTGCGAATCGCTGTACGCCGCGCAGCGGTCGAGGTCCAGGCCCTCGGCCGCGGCCAGGGCGCGGACCGCCTCGGCCTTCGCGGGGCCGTGCAGCGGCTCGCCGACCAGGCGGCCGGTGTAGACGCCGTCGACGGATTCGGCGACGGTGCCGAGCGCGCCGGTCAGGCCGAGGCGGCGGGCGATGATCGTGGCGGTCTCCACCGGGGCGGCGGTGACCAGCCAGACCCGCTGCCCGGCGTCCAGGTGGGCCTGGGCGAGGGCGCGGGTACCGGGCCAGATGCGGTCGGCCATGTACTCGTCGTAGATCTCCTCGCCGATGGACATCAGCTCGGAGACGCGGTGGCCCTTGACGATGGACAGGGCGCTGTCGCGGGCGTCCTGCATGTGCTCCGGGTCCTCGACGCCGGCCAGCCTGAACCAGGCCTGCTGCCAGGCGAACCGGGTCAGCTCGCGGCGCTGGAAGAACTTCCGCTTGTACAGGCCGCGGCCGAAGTGGAAGATCGCCGCGCCCTGCATCACGGTGTTGTCCAGGTCGAAGAAGGCGGCGGCCCGGTCGTCGCCGACGACGGGGAAGGCCGGCTCCTCGGCCGTGGTGGGGGCGGAGCTGCCCTGATCGGTGGCGGAGGGCTGGTCGTCGGGGAGTTCGCCGGGGAGGGCGGACTTCCGCGCTGCCTCAGCTGCTGCCTCGCCTGCCAGCACGCTCCGTGCTGTCGCGGGGCGCCTACGGGGTGTGAGCCATCCAAGAGCGGCCATGTCGTGAGCATAGCCAGTCGGTTCGTCCGTTCCGGACCTCTCGGGATGCCGTGCCGTGAACTCTCGGCTGCCGATTTGTTAAACGGGCGATTCGGGGCGTAACGGATCACGGGTGGGGCCGGCGCTTCTTCTGCTCGGGGCGGCGGGCCCGTTCGGCGCAGAATGAAGGCATGAGTGCTCTGTTGCGACGTACGAGGAAGAAGCCCGCGGACCGGGTGGTGACCCTGGTCGGGAAGCCCGGATGTCACCTCTGTGACGACGCGAGGGCAGTGGTGCAGGAGGTGTGCGAGGAGACCGGCGCGTCCTGGGAGGAGAAGGACATCACTCAGGACGAGGAGCTGCACCGGGAGTACTGGGAGCAGATCCCGGTCGTCCTGATTGATAACGAACAGCACACGTTCTGGCGGGTGGACCCGGCGAGGCTGCGCAGCGCACTGCTTTCGTGAGTGAAACCCGGTTACCATCGTGGGCGTTTTGAGTGATCTCGGGGGAGTGGTTGTGAGGAGTGTGTGCCGCTTTGCCCCCTTCGGGCCTGCAACGGGCCGATGCGATCCTTGGTTCCGGGATCGCGCGACGAATGTGCGTGACCCCGGTCACTTTGACCGGACAAAACGGACACTATCTTTGTGCACGTGTTCACAAAGACATAGCCTGCATTCGACGGGGCGGTCCTGCTGCATACGGCCGCCTGCAGCCCCGCTCATCCCGCAGGAGCACCGTGGCAACTGGCCGAACTCACCGACCGGCGACCCGTAGCCGAGGAATTCCCGAGGCCACCGTCGCCCGACTTCCGCTGTACCTGCGCGCACTGACCGCGCTCTCCGAGCGCTCGGTCCCCACGGTCTCGTCCGAGGAGCTCGCCGCGGCGGCGGGGGTCAACTCTGCCAAGTTGCGCAAGGACTTCAGCTACCTCGGGTCCTACGGAACCCGTGGTGTCGGGTACGACGTCGAGTATCTCGTCTACCAGATCTCCCGCGAGCTCGGCCTCACCCAGGACTGGCCGGTCGTGATCGTCGGTATCGGTAACCTCGGCGCCGCGCTCGCCAACTACGGCGGTTTCGCCTCCCGTGGTTTCCGGGTCGCCGCGCTGATCGACGCCGACCCCGCGATGGCTGGAACGCCCGTCGCCGGGATCCCCGTTCAGCACGCCGACGAGCTGGAGAAAATCGTCAGCGAGAACGGCGTGTCGATCGGCGTCATCTCGACCCCGGCCGGTGCCGCGCAGCAGGTCTGCGACCGGCTCGTCGCCGCGGGCGTCACCTCCATCCTGAACTTCGCGCCGACGGTGCTCTCCGTGCCCGACGGCGTCGACGTCCGCAAGGTCGACCTCTCCATCGAACTCCAGATCCTCGCCTTCCACGAGCAGCGCAAGGCCGGCGAGGACGTCACCGAGAGCAGCCCGGACGCGGCCGCACCGCCCGTGCGCGCCGCCATCGGCAGCCGGAAGGGACCCGACGGGGACATGCCCGCCGTGATGCCGGCATGAGTCTTCTCGTAGTGGGGCTGAGCCACCGAAGCGCCCCCGTCTCCGTACTGGAACGGGCCTCGCTGGCTGCCGAGACGCAGGCCAAGCTGCTCCAGGACGCCCTCGCCGCGGAGCCCGCGGCCGAGGCCGCCGTGCTGGCCACCTGCAACCGCATCGAGCTGTACGCCGACGTGGACAAGTTCCACGCGGGCGTCGCCGAGCTGTCCACGCTCCTCGCCCAGCACAGCGGCGTCGGTCTGGACGAGCTCACTCCGTATCTCTATGTGCACTACGAGGACCGGGCCGTCCACCACCTCTTCTCGGTGGCCTGCGGGCTGGACTCGATGGTCGTCGGCGAGGGCCAGATCCTCGGCCAGATCAAGGACGCGCTGGCGCGGGGGCAGGAGCTCCACACCGCCGGCCGGCTGCTGAACGATCTGTTCCAGCAGGCCCTGCGGGTCGGCAAGCGTGCCCACAGCGAGACCGGGATCGACCGGGCCGGGCAGTCGCTCGTCACCTTCGGTCTCGAACAGCTCGCGGCCGGTGCGGACGTCACCGACTGGGCCCGGGGCAAGCGCGCGCTGGTGATCGGCGCCGGCTCGATGTCCTCGCTGGCCGCCGCGACGCTGGCCCGTGCCGGTGTCGCCGAGATCGTCGTCGCCAACCGGACCAGGGCCCGCGCCGGCCGGCTCGTCGAGATCCTGGGCCAGCCCGGCGGTACCGGAGTGGCCGCCCACGCCGTGGAGATGGCCGCCGTCGCCGACGAACTGACACGTGCCGACGTCGTCGTCTCGTGCACCGGTGCGACCGGTCTCGTGCTGACCGCCGAGGCCGTCGCCGGAGCGCTCGGCCTGGCCTTCGACTCCGCGCACGAGGCGCCCGCCGCCCCCGTCCCCGCGCCGCCCGCCGCCCCCGACCGGCATGCCGCCTGGGTGGAGAACGGCACCGCCGGTACGGTGCGCCAGGCCGTCCGCCGGGCCACCGTGCCCGCCCAGGGCGCCGGCCCCGTCCGCCTCGCCCTGCTCGACCTCGCCATGCCGCGCGACATCGACGGCGCCACCGCCCGCCTCGACGGAGTGCGCCTCGTCGACATCGAGTCGCTCGCCGAGGCGTCGGCGGACGCCCCGATGGCCGCCGATGTGGACCAGGTGCGCACCATCGTCGCCGACGAGGTCGCCGCCTTCGGCGCCGCCCAGCGCGCCGCCCACATCACCCCGACCGTCGTCGCCCTGCGCACGATGGCCGCCGGAGTGGTCGCGGGCGAGATCGCGCGGCTCGACGGACGCCTCCCCGACCTGGACGAGAAGCAGCGCGCCGAGATCTCGCAGACCGTGCGCCGCGTCGTCGACAAGCTCCTGCACGCGCCCACCGTGCGGGTCAAGCAGCTCGCCAGCGAGCCCGGCGGCGCCGGGTACGCCGATGCGCTGCGGGAACTCTTCGACCTCGACCCGCAGACGGTCGCCGCCGTCTCCCGGGCAGACCTGAACGACCCGAATCGAGGGCGGTCATGACCGACAACTCACCCCAGCGCGCGCGGACCGACGCACCGCTCCGGCTGGGTACCCGGCGCAGCAAGCTCGCCATGGCGCAGTCCGGCCTCGTCGCCGACGCGGTCAGTGAGGTGACCGGGCGCGCCGTCGAGCTCGTCGAGATCACCACGTACGGCGACATCTCCCGGGAGCACCTCGCGCAGATCGGCGGCACCGGTGTGTTCGTCGCCGCGCTGCGCGACGCGCTGCTGCGCGGCGAGGTGGACTTCGCCGTCCACTCGCTCAAGGACCTGCCGACCACCCAGCCCGAGGGCCTCGTGCTGGCCGCCGTACCGGTGCGCGAGGATCCGCGCGACGTACTGGTGGCGCGGGACGGGCTGACCCTGGAGCAGCTGCCGTCCGGTGCCCGCATCGGCACCGGCTCGCCGCGCCGCATGGCGCAGCTCAACGCGTACGCCCGTAATCACGGCCTCGACATCGAGACCGTGCCGATCCGGGGGAACGTCGATACGCGTATCGGATTTGTCCGAAGCGGGGAACTGGACGCGGTGGTACTCGCCGCGGCCGGGATCAGCCGCCTCGGCCGGACCGGTGAGGTGACCGACTTCCTGTCGGTCGACACCGTCCTGCCCGCTCCCGGTCAGGGAGCACTGGCGATCGAATGCGCTGTGACCAGCGCGGACCTCGCCGCCGCGCTCGCCGAGCTCGACGACCCGGTCACCCGGGCCGCCGTGACCGCCGAGCGTGCCCTGCTCGCCGCCCTGGAGGCCGGTTGTTCCGCACCTGTGGGTGCGCTGGCCGACCTCCTGGTCGACGGACAGGCTGTCAACGAACTGCGCCTGCGCGGTGTCGTCGGTTCCACCGACGGCTCCTCGCTGGTACAGATGTCCACCACCGGTCCCGTCCCCACGTCGCACGACGACGCGGCGGCCCTCGGTCGCGAACTCGCGGCCGAGATGCTCGCCAAGGGTGCGGCCGGTCTTATGGGGGAGCGAGCACTTTGAGCCCCACCGGCCCCGCCGCATCCGAATTTCCGACCCTGTCCGCACAAGGGCACGTCACCTTCCTCGGCGCCGGTCCCGGCGACCCGGGACTGCTGACTCTGCGCGCCGTCGAGGCACTCGCGAGCGCGGACGTCCTTGTCGCCGAGCCGGACGTTCTCGGCGTTGTTCGCTGCCATGCGCGGGCAGCCGTAAGCACGCCCGAGCTGACGGTTGTTGACGCGCAGTCAACAGCCGCCGGTGTTCCCGTTCTCAGGGATGCGGTCAATCTTGTCATGGAGGCAGCGAAGGGCGGCAGGCGGGTCGTTCGTGCCGTCTCCGGCGACCCGGGACTGGACGGGAACGCCGGCGCCGAGATGCTCGCCTGCGCCACCGCCGGTATCCCCTTCGAGGTCGTGCCGGGAGTCGCCAACGTGGTGGGCGTGCCCGCGTACGCCGGTGTGCCGCTGCGGGACGCGCAGGGCGCCGACGTCCGGTTCGTCGACGCCCGCACCGCCTCGGACCGCTGCTGGACCGAGGTCGGCGCGAGCGATGCCACGGCCGTCGTCTCGACGACCCTCGACTCGGTGGCCGCAGCCGCCGGTGAGCTGGTCGCGGCGGGCCGCAAGCCCGACACCCCGCTGACCGTGACGGTGGCCGGTACGACCACCCGCCAGCGCACCTGGACGGCGACCCTCGGGACGATCGCCCAGGTCCTGAAGCAGGCGAAGGTCCTCCCGTCGCCGGACGGGCACCAGCCCGTCATAGCCGTGGTCGGTGAGTGCAGTTCCGCCGCCCGGCGCGACCAGCTCGCGTGGTTCGAGTCCAAGCCCCTCTTCGGCTGGAAGGTGCTCGTCCCGCGTACCAAGGAGCAGGCGGCGTCGCTCTCCGACCAGCTTCGTTCGTACGGTGCCGTGCCGCACGAGGTCCCGACGATCGCCGTCGAGCCGCCTCGTACGCCCCAGCAGATGGAGCGCGCGGTCAAGGGCCTGGTCACGGGCCGCTACGAGTGGATCGCCTTCACCAGCGTCAATGCCGTGAAGGCCGTCCGGGAGAAGTTCGAGGAGTACGGGCTCGACGCCCGTGCCTTCGCCGGGATCAAGGTCGCGGCCGTCGGCGAGCAGACCGCCGCCGCGCTCGTCGACTTCGGTGTGAAGCCGGACCTGGTTCCGTCCGGTGAGCAGTCCGCCGCCGGTCTGCTGGAGGACTGGCCGCCGTACGACCCGGTCTTCGACCCGATCGACCGCGTCTTCCTGCCGCGCGCCGACATCGCCACCGAGACGCTGGTGGCCGGGCTCATCGAGCTGGGCTGGGAGGTCGACGACGTCACCGCGTACCGCACGGTCCGCGCCTCGCCGCCGCCCGCCGACACGCGTGAGGCAATCAAGGGCGGCGGTTTCGACGCGGTGCTCTTCACCTCGTCGTCGACCGTAAGGAACCTCGTCGGCATCGCGGGCAAGCCGCACAACGTGACGGTCATCGCGTGTATCGGCCCGGCGACGGCGAAGACCGCCGAGGAGCACGGGCTGCGCGTCGACGTCCTGTCGCCGGAGCCTTCGGTGCACAGGCTGGCCGAGGCCCTCGCCGAGTTCGGTGCGCAGCGCCGGGAGGCGGCGAAGGAGGCCGGTGACCCGGTGACGCGGCCGAGCGAGCGGCGTCCGGGGGCGCGGCGGCGTCGCACGACGACCTGACCGGTCCGTTCATGGGTGTCGGGGGTCCGGCTGCTTCGGCAGTCGGACCCCTGTCCGTTTTTCCGGCACAGGTGTCGGTAAGACCATGATGTGTACGGGGCTAATCTCGAAGGATGACTGTGTACGGAAACTTCCCCGGCTCCCGCCCCCGGCGGCTGCGGACGACCCCGGTGATGCGGCGCATGGTCGCCGAGACACGGCTTGACCCGGCGAACCTGATCCTGCCCGCGTTCGTGCGCGAGGGCATCGACGCGCCCGTCGCCATCTCGGCCATGCCCGGTGTCCAGCAGCACACCCTGGACACCCTGCGGAAGGCCGCCGTCGAGGCGGTGTCGGCCGGGGTCTCCGGGATCATGCTCTACGGCGTTCCCGTGGACGAGAAGAAGGACGCCCGGGGCTCGGCGGGCACGGACCCGGACGGGATCCTCCAGGCCGGTCTGCGCGCGGTGCGCGAGGAGGTCGGTGACGAGCTCGTCGTCATGTCGGACCTGTGCCTGGACGAGTACACGGACCACGGCCACTGCGGTGTCCTGACCGCCGACGGCCGCGTCGACAACGACGCGACGCTGGAGCGGTACGCCGAGATGGCCCAGGTCCAGGCCGACGCGGGCGCCCATGCGGTCGGCGCCAGCGGCATGATGGACGGCCAGGTCGGCGTCATCCGTGACGCGCTGGACCAGACGGGCCACGAGGACGTCTCGATCCTCGCGTACACCGCGAAGTACGCGTCGGCGTTCTACGGGCCGTTCCGTGAGGCCGTCGGGTCGTCGTTGAAGGGGGACCGCAAGACGTATCAGCAGGACCCGGCGAACACCCGTGAGTCCCTGCGCGAGCTGGCGCTCGACCTGGCGGAGGGCGCCGACATGGTCATGGTCAAGCCGGCCGGTCCGTACCTCGACATCCTCGCGAAGGTCGCCGACTCGGTGGACGTGCCGGTCGCCGCGTACCAGGTCAGTGGCGAGTACGCGATGATCGAGGCGGCGGCGGAGCGTGGCTGGATCGACCGGGACGCGGCCATTCTGGAGAGCCTGACCGGGATCCGGCGGGCCGGGGCGCAGATGATCCTGACGTACTGGGCGACGGAGGCCGCGCAGCGGCTGGGGCGGCGCTGAGCCCGGTCTTATCGAAGTGGCCCGGCCCGTGGACTTCACTGCGGGGCCGGGCCTTCGTGTGTGTGTGTGGGTTTCCTGGGCGCGGGGCGAAACGGTGCCGGTTTTCCTCTTCGGCGTGTCCCTCCGGCGGACTGAGGCGTCCCATCCCCTTGACGGTCATCCGATGTATTTATAGCTTTCGGCGCGGTAGTCCCCTGTAATGCGGGAAAGTTGCGCACAGACATGGGATGCCTGGCTTCGTGGTACATCAATCAGGCCTGACCGTCGATGAGGAGTGCCCGTGCGCACTGTCCCAGGTTCGTGTCCCAGCCGCCGAAACCCTGCCTCGGCGCTGACTGCCGTCGTGGCCACCGCCGCGCTGGGCGCCGGGCTGGCCGTACTGCCCGTCGTCCCCGCCTCCGCCCAAGGCAAGGGCGGCGCAGCGGTCGTCTTCCACGTTTCGCCCACCGGCAGCGACCGGGCCAAGGGCTCGGCGGCGAAGCCGTTCCGGACGCTGGAACGGGCCCAGAAGGCCGTCCGTACATTGCTGCGCAAGGGCGTGCGGGAGCGGAGACCGGTCGATGTCGTGGTGCACGGTGGTACGTACCGGCTGCGGTCCACGCTGAATTTCACCGCCGCCGACTCCGGTACCGCCAAGGCTCCCGTCCGGTACGTCGCCGCGCCCGGCGAGCGCGTCGTCATCAGCGGCGGCCGTTCGCTCGCACCTCGCTGGCGGTCCTACTCCGGCACGATCAAGGTCGCGGACATCGGAGCCGGCCTCGACTTCGACGGGCTCTTCGTCGACGGGCAGCGCCAGACGCTCGCCCGTTACCCCGACTACGATCCGGACACGGCGATCCTCGGCGGGTACGCGGCGGACGCCATCTCCGCGCAGCGCGTGGCCCGTTGGAAGAATCCGACGACGGCGCTCGTGCGCGGTCTGCACGACGGGATGTGGGGCGGGAACTCCTTCAGGGTCACCGGTGTGAAGGCGGACGGCACACCCGAGCTGGCGTGGGTCGGCGACAACAACCGGGGCAGCGGCCTGCACGACACGTACCGCATGGTCGAGAACGTCTTCGAGGAGCTCGACGCCCCCGGCGAGTGGTTCTACGACAAGCCCGCAGGGAAGCTGTACTTCTATCCCCCGGCGGGGACCGACCCCGAACGGGCCCGTGTCGAGACGGCCGAGCAGAACGAGCTGATCCGGGTGGAGGGCAACGGGCCGGGCGATGCCGTCCGCCACCTGACCTTCTCCGGTTTCACCTTCGCCCGGACCCACCGCACGCTCTTCAACACGCCGTACGAGAAGCTCCAGCTCGGCGACTGGGCCCTGGCGCGAGCGGCGGCGGTCCATCTGAAGAACACCGAGAACGTCTCCGTACGCGACTCGCACTTCGACCAGCTCGGCGGCAACGGCCTCCTGATCGACGGGTACAACAGCCACGACGTCGTCTCGGGCAACGAGTTCAGCCACTCGGGGGCCTCCGACATCGCGGTCATCGGCAACCCGGACGCGGTCCGTGAGGCGTCCACCTGGGACAGTATGCGCCGGACCATCAGCGACACCCGACCCGGACCGAAGACCGAGAACTACCCCCGCAACATCAGCATCCGGGACAACTACCTGCACGACAACGGGCAGTTCGAGAAGCAGACCTCCAATGTGCAGATATCGATGAGCCGCCGGGTCACCGTCGACGGCAACACCATGCACGACGGTCCTCGCGCCTGCGTCGACATCAACGACGGCACGTGGGGCGGCCACCTCATCCAGAACAACGACATCTTCAACTGCGTCAAGGAGACGTCCGACCACGGCCCCTTCAACTCCTGGGGCCGGGACCGCTTCTGGCCGCTGACCGCCGACGACGCCACGAAGAAGTCGTACGCGAAGCTGGACGCGATGGAGACCACCGTCATCCGCCACAACCGGATCCGGCACTCCTCGCACTGGGACATCGACCTCGACGACGGCAGTTCGAACTACCTCATCGAGGACAACCTGCTGCTCAACGGTGGGGTCAAGCTCCGCGAAGGCTTCCACCGGACGGTGCGCAACAACGTCTTCGTCAACGGCGGCGCGCACTTCCACGTCTGGTTCGCGGGCAGCGGCGACGTCGTCGAGAAGAACGTCTTCGTCACCGACACCCCCTACAGCCTGATCCAGGTCGACATGGCCAGGAGCAGGCCCGTCATCAACGACAACCTGTTCTGGAACAACGGAAATGCCGTCCAGGGCGTCGACGACGCCTGGAAGGCGAACGGACTGGACACCCGCTCGTCGATCGCCGACCCGGAGTTCACGGGTGCGTCGCCCTTCACGGACCCGGCAAAGCTCGACTACACCGTCGGGCCCGACTCGCCCGCCCTGGCCCTCGGCTTCCACAACATCGCGACCGGCGGCTTCGGCAAGGCCGGATCCCCCACCCCGCCGCCGCTCACCTGGCCGACCAAGACTCCTGACACCGACACCCTGGACGCCCTTCCGGAACCGCTGCTGGGCGTGCCAGTGACACGGATCTACTCCGACGCGATCAAGTCCGCCACCGGGCTGACCGACACCAACGGTCTGCACCTGGCTTCCGTGCCGGACACCTCGGAGGCGTACCGGCAGGGACTGCGCGCCAATGACGTCATCCGGGAGATCGACGGCCGGCCGGTCACCGACCGCAACAGCTTCTGGCTCGCGTACAACCAGGCCGCTCCCGGAGCCGACGTCGCGCTGAAGGTCTGGCGCAATCAGGCGTCCACCGACGTGACCCTGCGCAGGCCCACCGGTGGGGAGCAGATCAACAACACGTCCGGTGTCGTCTACACCGGTACTGGTTGGGACTGGAAGAACAGGTACCGGGGCGGCGCGGGCGGCTGGGCCGACGACGTGCATGCCACCCAGACGGTGGGGGACTCCTTCGAACTCGCCTTCAACGGGACCGCGATCGATCTCATCACCCAGGTCAACACCGACGAGGGCGAGGTCGAGCTCTTCATCGACGGCCGGTCCGTGGGCACGATTGACAACCACAACGCCACGCGCGTGCACCAGAAGACCGTCTTCAGCACGGCCGGGCTCGCCCCCGGTGCGCACACCCTCAAGGGCGTCATGAAGACGGGCGACTACATGATCGTGGACAGTTTCCGGATTCAGTAGCGAAGACCCTGGTTCGACGACACGGCCCCGGCATCGGGCTTCCGGCCCCACGCCGTCAGGGTGCGGGCCGCCGCCCGGCCGAGGTCGCGGTCCCGGGTGAGGGCGCGCAGTACGTCGGTACGGGCATCGCTCGGGCCCGCCTCCTCGACGGCGGCCAGGGCGTTGTCCCGTACGAGGGGGTCCTCGTACGGCTCCAGGGAGGCGGCCAGGGCCTCGTGGACCGCCGGGTCGTCGGCGTAGGGACCGAGCGCCTCGGCCGCGTACTGGCGGACCAGGTCATCCTCGGGGTCGTTCAGCGCGGTCAGCAGGGCGTGGGCGGCGGTGCGGGCGGTGGCCGGGTCGGACGGGGGCCACAGGCGCAGGATCGTGGCGGCCTCGACGCGGGCGAGGTCGTACTCCTGCGGGTCTGCGACGACCGCGATCAGGAAGGGCAGCGCGTCGGGGGTGCCGTCCAGTTCCGCGACGATCTCGCGCTTGCGGTCGCTGGTGGCGGGCAAGGCGCGGAACTCCTCGATGAGGCGGTCGAGGCCGTTGGGGCGGTCCGGCGGCGGGTTCATGCGGGGTTCCTCTCGGGGCCGGTCGACCAGGGCCATGCATGTTACGTATGCGGTGAACGTCGTGCCGGGAGCGTCCCCGTCGCTCGTCACTCGGGCTTCGGGATCCGGGATCCGAGCCTCGGACCCGTTGGTTCACTCGTGCGGGGTACGGGTCGGGGGTGCGGCCGGGCGTTGAGCTTCGGGATTCGGGTGTCGGGATTCGAGCTTCGGGATTCGACTTCCGGGATTCGAGCGACTTCTGTAACCGGTAGGTAGAAAAGGGAGGTTGGGAAAACCTCCCCACCTCCCCGACCCGTCACGGCCAGCAAGTATGACTAATCGTGACAGCTTGCGGCGCGCCGACGCGACTGCTTACGGTGCGAGAACTAAACGACCCCGACGCGGTGTTGTAGCACCGTGCCGGGGTCTCACCCCAAGATCGAATCGAGCGATCTCGTGGCTACCCAGAACTTTAGCCCTGCCCTGTGCGCGCCCGCATCCTCGGCTTCGTACCCGATGGCCAAGCCCGGTTACGGTAAGCGGTCCGCCCCGGACCAACCTCCCCGTCGTGCCGACGACTTCGCGCTGCTGCCCGAGCGGGAGCGGTATGTCGCCGGGTTCGTCGACCATCTGCCCGACGGCGCGGCGATGAACGTGAAGACCCTGGCCAAGCAGTTGCCGCTGTACGGGCAGCAGGCCGTCGGCAGCGCCCTGACCGCTCTGTCGGTGGCCGGTCACCTGCGCCGTGTGCGTCGCCTGGTGGGCGAGGGCGACCAGGTTCGGTGGGTCTTCCGCACGTTCTGGTCCCGCCACGCGCGCGACAACGAATGGTGGGCCGATTACCTCGCCGCCGAGGACAACCTGGCCGGGGCCGGGGCCGGGGCTGAGGGGGAGCCTGAACCGGCGACGACCACGCCTGCGCCGCCCTGGGCCCCCACGGAGCCCGCGGTCCCGGCGTCGCCGTCCCCGGCCGCCGCCGCCGACGCGCCGCTGCCGTCCCTCGTACCAGCTGCACCGCCGCAGCCCGAGGCGGGACCCGCGCCTGCCGCGTCTGCCGCACTTTCGCGGCCGAACTCGGACCGCCCGTCGCCCGAGCACCCGTCGCCCGCGTACCTGGCCCTGGCCCAACTCGGCCGAGCTGACCACCGGCTGGCCCTCTCCGCCGCCGACTGCGAGGCACTGGAGGGACGCGCCACCGAATGGCTTGCACGCGGTGTGAGTACGGACTACCTCACCCAGGCACTCACTGCAGGACTTCCCGCCCAGGTCGACTCGCCCGTCGGTTTCCTGCGCCGTCGGCTCAACGACAAGATCCCACCCGCCTTGCCCGCCGCCCCGGAAGCCCCCGTCGTCCCCGCCCACCGCGTCATGGTCGAGTGCACTCAGTGCGGCACCCCCGGCCGCCCCGACGCGCTTCCCGACGGGCTCTGCCGCCCTTGCCGCCAGGCCGCCCACGGCTCAGCCGTCACCCCGGATGCCGTCACCGAGCCCGCCATCGAACGTGATGTCCGCGCCTACGTGAGCGAACTTCGCGACCTGCTCAAGGTCCCCTGACGCCGCAGCTGTCCGAGCGGCAGCGGTAAGACTCTGGAGGCTCAGGGCCAGTCGATCAGTGCCATGAACGCCACCCAAGCGATGAACACCGTGCTGGGTGCGAGCACGGCGAGCGCGAGGCCTGTCGGCGGCCTGCGCCTGCTGAACGCCCAGCTCGCGACGAGTGCGATCAACGCCAGAACCAGGCCGCAGCAGAGAACGGTCCAGGCGGGATCGAAGCTGGTGTCGAACCGGTCGGAGTCGGCCTCCGAGCAGGAGTCGCAGGCCATCGGCGAGAGCCCGCCGAAGACCAGGGCGAAGAACGCTAGCGGGAGCGTCACGACTGTGGAGACCAGTGACGCGATCCAGACGCGGGAGGAGGGGCGGGTGTCCGTGGTGTCTTCGGGCATGCGTGCGATTCAATCGGGTAGTCGAATACGGCACATGAGTCGTCGTACTCATCTGCTGGGTGTGGGAGCGTGACGCTTCGTACGGTGGTCTGTCCTGTGCCACGTGTCCCCGACAGCACGCATCTCTTCGGTGGCGCGGCTACAGCGGCCCGCACCGGTCGCCCGGCGGCGTTCAAGACCCGACCCGTGGCCGTCTCGCTGGACCGCGTCAGGTCAAGGCGGTGTGCAACGCCTGCAACTCGGCCTCCTTGGCGCCGTGCGCCAGGAGATAGCCGGGCACCGACCCGTAGTGGCTGCGGATCCAGATCATGGCGTGGAGCAGGTGGGTCGCGGTGACGGGGCGGGTGCCGTGTCCGGTCCGAGCCGCAGCCGAAGCCTCGGTGAGGCCCAGGGAAGTGTTCGAACGGAGGAAGTCCTCTGTGATCTCCGCTTCGGAGGCGTTCAGAAGAGTCTGAAGAATGGCGACGGTTACCCCGGTGCGGTCCTTACCGGAGGCACAGTGGACAAGTGCGGGCAACGCTCCGGGAACGATGAGCCGACGGATGATCGCAACCGTCGAACGCCCGGCGTGCTCGGCCATGGAGGGGTAGAGCTCTCCTTGGTCCTCGGGCCACCGCTGCTCGGCGAAGACGGGAAAGTGACTGTGTTCGTACCCGAGGTCGTGCCGCATGTCGGGTCCGGCCGTCACCTCCGGCGTACTGCGCAGGTCGATCACGCTGCGCAGGCCGAGTGCCTTCAGGTTCGGGGCGCCTTCCGGTGGCATGGCGTTCAGGGCGCCGGAACGGTAGAGAGCCCCGTGGCGAAGGGCCCCGACACCACCCGCATCGCGGAAGTTCCGGACGCCTGGAAGATCGCTGAACGCGCAGTCGGGCAGGTTTTCAGAACGTGTGATCACAAAACGAATATATGAGACCCGATCCGGCTCGCCGGTGACGGTGCCTTGCCGCACGGCCACCGGTTCGCACGCCGCTCACCTCTCGCCCGGGCTCCGCCGGGCCGGGCGAGCCTCGGGATCGGCCGGACAGGCGCCCGGCCGACGAGGGCGTGTGTCGAAAGCGGATCACGGTGACTTGCTTGCGCTTACGTCAGAGGTAATCGTCCTGGCTTGCCTGCGCCGGTAAGAATGGGGTTCTCTCCGCGTCGACTGGACGTGGATCAGGACGGGGAGGCCAGCCATGCCCATTGCCGCACCTCAGAACACGCGCACCGTTGTCGAGGAGCTGTTGAGCAGGATCGGGGAAGGCGACCCCGAGCGCATCGCCGAGCTGTACGCCGAGAGGGGCGACTGGAAGCTGGACTGGCCGGAGGCCGAGCACGGCCGAACGGCCACGCCGTGGATCCGTCACCGGTCCACCCGGGCCGACGCGGCCGCTCACTATCGCGAGCTTGCCGAGCACCACGTGCCTGAGCACGTGGCGACCGAGATCGAGCGCATCCTCGTCGATGGCAACGACGCGGTTGTGCTCGGCGAGATTCGTCAGACCGCCCGGCCCACCAGGCGTGCGTATCGCGCGCGGTTCGCCCTGCACCTTACGGTCGAGGACGGCCTTGTCACCCGGCACCATGTCTACGAGGACAGCCTGGCGGTCGCCCAGGCATTCGAGGTGGAGAGCAGGTGACGGCCGCCATGACGGCGGCGAAGTCGTTGGTCACAGCCACTTGTTGACGGCAGCGACGAGGACGGTCGCTTCGTAGCGCACGGCGAGATTCTCGGAGCGGGTGGCCACCGCCCGCTGTCGGCGGCGGAGCAAGTCAGTCAGCACACCTAGTCCCACCAGAACGACCAGGTCTCCTGGTTCAGCACCATCTTCTCGGCGTACACATCCAGGTCGTACGGCGGGTTCTGGTTGATGTTGTCCGGGCAGAACGCGAAGTGCTCGGCGGCGAGCGCCCGTGCCTCGGCGAGGGTGGTGGGCGGGCGTCCGACGGACACGGTCAGGGTGTCGAAGCCGAGCACCACGACCCGTATGCCGAAGCGGTCCTCCCAGGAGCGGAGCACGGCGCAGAGCCGGGCCACGTCGTCCTCGTGGTTGACCGGTCCCGACCAGCCGATCGCCGCCGGGATGTCCGCGCTGCGCCGGGCCGGGACGAGGGCCGCCCGCGTACCGGGGAACCAGCCGTCCGGGCCGACGCACTCGTCCGCGATCTCGGCCGCCAAATCGTCCGGGCCGGACTGCCCGTCGACGGACGGGGCGGGTGCCAGGCCCGGCCACTCGTCCTCGGCGGCGTCGAGTTCGTCGGGCGCGCAGTCCGCCCAGTACTCGCCGAGTACTTCCTCGGCGTCGTGATCACCGGGGTACGACGTCCTGTCCGGGGAGAGGTCCCAGGTGTCGGGCCACTGGTCGCGTTTCCCGCCGTCGATCAGTACGGGAATGAGCCCGACCGGCCGGCCCGCCTCACGCAGCCCGGCCCACGTCCCGTGCGACGCGGGCTCGTCCCCGTACCAGAGCAGCGGCTCGTGCCATACGCCGTCGACTGTGGCGTCCACCAGTGAGCCGGGCGGGAGTTGGATCCCTGACGTGGTCAGGGACGGGAGCGGGTTCGGGAGCGTCGCCATGACCGCGACTCTAGACGCGGCCACTGACAACGCCGGGATACGACCGGGGCTACGGGTGTGCGCGGACTACGGCGAACGCGGTGCGAGCGGTGGTGCCGTGGGGCAGCGGCACGTCTGCGGTGACGTGGCCGAGTGTCTGCCCAGCGGTTTCCTGGCCGGGCTGGAGAACTCGGTTGATGTGGATGGTCAGCCGGCGTCCGTCGGGTGCTGTCTCCACGAGGATGTCCGTACCGCTCGGGTCGTCGGTCACGGTCGTGGAGGCGATCGTCACCGTTGCGCCGGTCTCCGCGAACCAGCCGGTCACGGACGGGTCGGGGGCGTTGCTCGTGCTCTGCATCTGCGGCTCGGCCGCACCGACGATCAGCGCGAACAGCTGGTCGACGAGGACCGGGTCGCGCGTCCCGTCGTACACCCACCGCTTCCCCAGCACTCCGTGCTCGGTCGTGCCGATGAGTGCTTCGTCTGCGCCCGGGATCGGTGCGCCGCGGTAGCTGAACGGCACGTGGTACGTGACTGGTTGGTCGCCCGAGGTGTCGGTGGCCGCCATGAACTCGATGCCGACTTCGCCCTCCGGGTCGTCCAGCCGGAATCCGCCGGTCCTGGCCAGCTCGGGCTGCTGCCCCGCCTTGCCGCGGTACCAGGGCTGCGCGGGCAGCCAGGTGGCGAGGAGTTCCAGCTTGGTGGGCGCCAGTGTGGTGCGGTGGATGACAGCCATGGTGGTGGTGATCCCTCCCGTGGGGTCAGACGAGTCGCCGGTCGGCGGCGAAGCCGGCGAAGGCCGTCCAGGTGGCGGGCGCGACGGTGAGGGTGGGGCCGTCGGGGTTCTTGGAGTCGCGGATGTGGATCGCGGCGGGGTGCGCGGCGATCTCGACGCACTCGCCACCTTCGCTGCCGCTGTAGCTCGACTTCTGCCAGTCGTAGGCGACTTCGAGGCACGCGCCGCCCTCGTCGCCGCTGTAGCTGGACTTGAACCACTTACGTTCAGTGCTCATTGCTCTCCCAGCAGACGGTCCAACAGGCCCACGGTGTCTTCAGGGCTGAGGGCCTGAGCTCGCAGCATCGCATATTTCTGGGCGAGGATGCTGACCTCATCGGGGTCTGAGACGAGCAGACTGCCACGCTGTGTCTCGGAGTAGGCGACGTGCTGGTAGTCCGGTGTCTCCAGCAGGATGAAAGGGCCGTTGAGCCCGGCATGGGTTCGGCGATTCAGTGGGAGGACCTGGAGGCAGACGCCGGGGAGCGCGGTACATGTCCGCAGGTGTTTCAGTTGCTCCGCATGTCCCTCGTCGTCGAGGAGTTGAAGCATCAGGACCGGTTCCCAGACGACGAAGCTGATCGTCGGAGGCTCCGGACGGTGCAGAATCTCGTGGCGCTCCAGCCGGGACGTTGTCTGGATCGCCACCTCGTCCTTGCTGAACACCGGGACTCGGTTGCGGAACACCGCCCGGGCGTAGCGCTCCGTCTGGAGAAGTCCGGGCATCACCTGGTTGTCGTACCAGGACAGCGCCAGGGCCTCCCGCTCCAGGTCCAGGTACTGCTCGACCCACGCCGGAATCAGGTCGACCTCCGGCATGTTGTCCACCGCTGTCTCCAGCGCCCCCTTTGTCTCCAGCAGGTCGTCCAACTGGCGGGCCAGAGCGGGCAGTAGCGTGCGTCTGCCCTGTTCGATGGAGGCGATCGTCTCCACCTGGTGGCCCACCCGGTCCGCGAGTTGGGCCTGGGTGAGGTTGGCCGCGATGCGGAACACGGCGACCAGTTTGCCCACGAGTTTCATTGCCGACGCGTTCTTGCGCTGCCGCTTCCTGGGGTGCATACGGTTCGAACTCCCACCTACGTGCGTACTTCACGCGCGCACGGCCCGTACAAGAAATGTGTACGGGTGCGCATACTGTGACAGAATAATCACGGAGGGTGACTCTCGTCTCATGAACGAGACGATGCAACTCTCGCTGCTGCGTGAGCGGTTCTACCGGCGTGAGCGCCGATCGGTTCCTGCGGCAAGGGAGTTCGTACGGGGAGCGGTCACCGACTGGGGGTTCGGGGCGCGGCTGGACGACGTACTGCTGTGTGTGAGCGAGCTGTCCACCAACGCGCTGGTGCACGGGGTGCCGCCGGGGCGGGGGTATCGGGTGCGGCTGCTGCTGCGCGAGGAGGGGAAGTTGCTGCGGGTCGAGGTCCACGACAGCGGTGACGGGCGGCCGGGAGTACGGGAGCCGGACGGGGAGTCGGGGCGCGGGCTGGTGATCGTGGCGGCGCTGGCGGATCTGTGGGGGGTGGGGGAGCGGAACCCGGGCAAGGTGGTGTGGTGCGAGTTCGGGTAGGGCGCGGTCAGCCTTGCCGGCGGAAGTCCAGCATGTAGAAGACCTTGTCGTAGCGGCGTTCGCCGACGGCCACGAACTCGGGGAGGCGGCCGTATTCGGTGAAGCCCAGCGACCGGTAGAGGTGCAGGGCGTTGGCGTTGTCGCCACGGGCGTCCAGGGTGAGGACCTCGATTCCTGCCTCCCGGGCGTCGGAGATCAGGGCGGCGGTCAGCGCCCGGCCGATGCCGTGACCATGGGCAGTGGCGTCCACCGCGAGCTTTTCCAGATCGGCGTGCGGCCGATGGGTCGGCCGGGTGTAGCGGAGCCAGTACCCCAACCCGACAAGCCGACGGTCGAGGTAGGCGGCACGCAGGGCCGCATCCCCGGACTGCGAGGCGGAGACGACGTGGCCGAGAAGTTCCGCCACCTCGTCCCGCGAGGGTGGTTCGAGCCAGCCGAGCGCGGCACCTCCACCGACCAGGTCCGCCAGGATCCGGTGGGCCGACTCCGCGAACCGGGCCTTCAGCGCAGGATCGGCGTTCAGCTCCGCGGCGTCAAGGATGGTGTGTTCGGTGGTGACGTCGCTGGTCGTGTTCGGATTCATGGCCGGCAGCCTAGTCAGGCCATGTTCCGGCCGAGATGCGCGTTCCCCTGTCCGTGAGGCGGGCAGGGGAACGCGCATCCGTAGCCGTGGCGTTACGAGGCGGTCGGTACCGCCTCGTGTGCCGCCGGGGCCTGTGTCCGTCCCTGGGCCAGGGTCTGTGCCCTGCCGAGGCAGTGGAGGCGGGCCGTGCACGCGATGCCGATTGCCGAGATGACCACCAGCATCGCGGCCGGCGGCCAGTAGTGACCGCCCGCGGCTGGCGCGAGGGAGACCGGGGCGAGGGGGGCGGCGGACCGCTGACCATTCCCCCGGCCGAGACCTGCGAGTACACCGCCCGACAGCTCGCGGGCGACGCGGACGCGGACACCGACCTTCAGGACGATGTCGCCTACGACCTGGCATGGGCGGCCATGCTGCGGCTGCCGGACCGGGTGGCTCCGGACTACCGGGACTGAGAGGGAGGATCTCCGAGGGTCCTTGAGGGCTTCGGGCAGAGGGGCCGGGTCAGAGCTTCTTGCCGCACAGGACGCGGTCGTTCGTGGCCTTGTGGGAGTCGAAGAGCGGATTCTCGGTGAAGACGGCATCGGCCTTGTAGTCGCACGGATCGCTGAAGCCGCCGAGGGGGATGTCCTCAAGGATCTTCGTGATCTTGTAGGTCGCACCGCCCTTCCTGCCCTTGGTCCGGCAGGCGACCTCCCCGACCGCGTCACCGGTCTTCGATCCGCCGCGCACGCAGTCGCCGACCTCGATCCTGGGGCCGCCGCCCCCGCCGGGGTCGCCGGGGTGCGGAGGCTTCAGGTTGCGCATGCAGGCGTAGCCCTCACCCGTCACCGGCGTGCCCTCCAGAAGGGCGAGACTGACCGGCACATTGATCGCGAAGTCGGTGTGCTGCGAACACACGGTGGCCGAAAAGGGCTCGGAGATGCCGATGTCCGCCCGGTCGGTGACCTCGGCGACGGCCTCGGGATCCTTGCAGGGAACCTCACGGTAGGCCTCCGGCCGGCCGCGCACGGGTTCCGCGCACTCGTTCTCGGCGAGGTACTCCGTGCCGTAGGACGGGTTCACGCTCGGGGTCGGCGAGGCGGTCGGGCTGCTGGATTCGGTGCCCGACGCGCGGTGATCCGCCACCTTGCCGCAGCCGGTGATCAGCACCAGCGAAACGGCTGCGGCGACGGCCGCGGTGGCTGCCGCCGTGGCCCGTATGCCCGATGCCGTCGGTCTGTCACCACGCGTCGTCCGCACGCCGCCCCCCTCAGGTCTCGATCTCCGAATTCTACGATCTGCTGCCTGCGGGGGACGGCGAATTGGTGGTCCAGTGGGTGAAGCGCGCTCAGTGGCTCAGTAGGTGAGGGCGTCGGCCATGTCGCTCTGCCAGTAGGTGACGAAGCCGTTGTCGTCCCAGAAGGTGTCGGACGGGAGCGCCAGGTTGACCGGGGTGCCCGAGGAGCCTTCGAAGTTCCGGCCGGAGAAGTTCACCTGAAGGTGCGTGGCCTCGCGTGGGGCCGGGCCGGCGCCGGGCTCTCCGGTCAGGCCGATGGCGGCGTACGCGGACTGGCCCGGGTCGAGCGTCACGACGGCCTGCGGCCGGCTGTCGTCCAGGATCGGGAAGACGGCCTGCGCGTCGTCGAAGCGGAGCTTGGGTGCGTAGTACGCGTAGCAAGGGCGGTCGCCCGTGTTGGTCAGGGTCAGCAGCAGGTGGTTGAGGGGGCGGCTCACCGTGCTGACGGTGGTTTTGGTGTTCCCGCCGTGGCAGGTGACGGGGGTGCGGACGGGGGTGTCGCCTGCCCGGTCCGTCGAGCCGTCCGTCGAGCGGGTGGTGTTCTTCGCGTCGCTCTTGGCGGGGGGAGCGGTGTTCTTGGGCGTGTTGCTTGTGCCGGTGCCGGTGCCGGTGCCGGTGCTGGTGCTGGTGTCGGTGGTCTTCTCCTCCGGAGAGGCGGTCGCCGCCGGGGGCGGGGACTGCTTGACGGCCGTGTGTGCCGCCGGAGCCGCCGAGCCCGCCTTGGCGCTTGCGCTGCTGCCGTCCTCGCTGCCGCACGCGGTGAGGGAGAGGGCGGCCAGGAGGGCGGTGGCGGCGAGGACGGTGGTGCGGATGCTGTTCCTGCGCATGGTGGTACTCCCCGTGAAGTGCAGTGGTGGTGGTCGGCCGTGCTCAGTACTGGAGGGCGTCGTCCATGCTCATCTGCCAGTAGGAGACGCTCAGGCTGCTGTCCACGTACGTGCTCTTGGAGAGCGGCACACTGACCGACGAGCCGGTGTTGTCGGAGTTGCCGTCGCGGTTCTGGAAGCTGACGCTCAGGTCCTTGGTGGAGTACCCGTTCGAGCCGCTGCCGTCGGCCATCGAGGTCATGACGCCGGTGTAGGCGGACTCACCCGGGTTGATGGTCGTGACAGCCTGCGGCTTGCTGTCCTCGAAGGTGTTCGGCGCGGACTGGGCCTCGCCGAACTGCAGGTACGGGTAGTAGTAGGCGTTGCAGGCCTTCGAGCCGGTGTTGGTCATCGTGAGCAGCAGGTGGTTGACGGGGCGGCTCACCTCGGTGATCGACAGCTTGGTGTTCGCTCCGGTGCAGGTCTCCGTGACCGCGTCGCCGCTGTTGCCGCTGTCGCCCTTCGGCTTGGCCGTGGACGTGCCGCCGCCGGAGCCCGAACCGGAACCCGAACCCGAACCCGAGCCGGTGCTCGAACCGGCGGATTCCTTGCCCTGGTCGCCGGCCGGGTTCGTCGCGTCCTTGTCGCCGGAGGCGCCGGCGCTCTTCGGCGGGGTCTGGGAGGTCGAGCCGGGCGAAGCGGAAGCGAGGGCGTCGTACGGCGCAGGGTCGTCGCCCTGGCAGGCGGTCAGGGACAGGGAGGCGACCAATGCGACGGCACCGAGGGCGGAGGTGCGGGCGGCGCGGCGGAAGTTGAGGGTACGCATGAGATGTTTTTCCGTTCGTTGAGTGTTGTCGAGTGTGGGGCGCCGCTTTGGCGCACCGCGACGTGACAGATGTACTGGACAATGACGTGTGGTCAGAGGCTCCACAGGAGTGCGATGACGGTCGCGACAGAGGCGATCAGAACTCCTGTGGCCACTGCATCGGTCAGGCTGAGTTGAGGACGAGTACGCACGGCGGCTCCCGGGGACGGGCAGGTGGTGGATGTACGAGTCGCGCTGCTCGCCCTTGCCGGGGTGCTGCTGCGGTGTGTTCCACCATCGTGTCCGGTCCTCGGATCCGGTGGCAACGATTGCCGGTGGGTACGGGACGCTGGAACGGAAACATGGCCTCTGACCTGCGATGACATCACCTGCCTGGGACGCCGTTCCGGGAGGGCAGTAGAGGGGAACGGTCAGAGTGGGCACGGAGATCCAGGACTTCGCCGCATTGCTCAGGGGGCTGAAGGAGCGCTCGGGGCTGAGCTACGGAGCGCTGGCCCAGAAGTTGCACATGAGTACCTCCACGATTCACCGGTACTGCAACGGGGAGGCGGTCCCGCACGACTACGCGCCCGTCGAACGCTTCGCTCGCGCGTGCCGTGCGCCGTCGGGCGAGCTGGTGGCGTTGCACCGGATGTGGATCCTCGCCGACGAGGCGAAGCGGCGAGGGGCCTGGAAGACGGAGGCTGCCGGGAGGTTCGAGCCGTCCATGGTGACGTCGGAGCTCGCGGCCTCGCCGTCGCCGGAGCCGGTGAACCTGCCGGAGCCGGCCCCGGGACCGGGATCAGAAACGGGACCGGGATCACGGCCGGGACCGGGAGCAGAACCGGGACCTGAATCAGAAACGGAATCAGGACCGGAGTCAGAAGCGGAGTCAGAGACGGCCCCCGGTTCAGCGGCTGCCGAGGATGTGACGCCGGATGCGCGGCCCGCCGGTGCCGCCCCGGCCCCGGGCCGCTTGTCCGGCAAGCGGCTGCGTGTCCTGCTCGCGGCCGTCGCGGTCGTGGCGCTTACCGTGCCCACCGCGTTGGCGATCAATCACTACTCGGGTGACCGCACCCACGAGGAGGGTATGGACACGCCCCGCAGCAGCGCACCGGTCACTCCGAGCCGGAGCGGCAGCGCGTCTCCGTCGCCGAGTCCTTCGAAGCCCTCGCCGTCCGCGACCAGCGGCTCCGCGTCACCCTCCGCCACGGCCACGAAGTCCACCGTCCCCCAGAGCGAGGGCGGGAAGGGAGGGAAGGGCACCGGGTCCCAGGGGGTGCCGGTGACCTCCACTCTCAGTTCGTACAACTGGGACTGGCCCTGCGGGCAGTACTTCCTGCTCGACCGGGACCCCAAGGGCATGCCGCCGGCGCCGGACGTCGCTGACAGGGCCAGGCGCAACTGGGCGGCGCAGCTGGGCGGGGTGGACGGGGGAAAGATGCTGATCGAGCTCACACTGCAGGGAGCTTCGCAGGATGCGGTCGTCCTGAAGGCGCTCCATGTGCGGGTGGTGAAGCAGGAGGCGGCCAACAACTGGCCCGCGTACTCGATGGGGGAGGGCTGCGGGGGCGGCATCATGCCGCAGTCGTTCAATATCGACCTGGACGACAACCAGCCCGTATCGCGGCCGGTCGCCGGTGAGGACGGCGGCAAGGCCGTACCGGCGAAGAACTTCCCGTACCGGGTGAGCTCAACCGACGTGGAGGTGTTCCACGTCAACGCGCACACCGAGGACCACGACGTCACCTGGTACCTGGAGCTGGACTGGTCCAGCAAGGGCCGGAGCGGGACGTTGCGCATCGATGACAACGGCAAGCCGTTCCGCACGGCCGCCATGAGGAACCGGCCCGTGTACGAGTACCGGTCCGATACGTCCGTGTGGGAGGACATCTCGGAATCGCTGGCGGGGCAGGGGAACTGACGATCGGCCGGTCCGCTCCCCGAGCCGCCCGTCGAGCGGGATGTCACCGCGCTCGACGCCGGACCCGTGACCTCCTCGAAACCCCCTGAGCCCCGGGGTCGGTCAGGCGTCCCAGGCTCGGGGGCGCTTCAGGGCCTCCCACTCGGGGCGGAGCAGTGAGAACACGGCGAGGTCGTGGCGGCGGCCCCGGTGGAGGCAGGCGGAGCGGCTGGTGCCTTCGCGTACGAAGCCGGACTTGGCGAGGACAGCGAGGGCGGAGGTGTTGCCGGTGTGCGTCTCCGCCGTGACGCGGTACATCGGGAGCTCCCCGAACGCCAGGTCCACCAGGGCGTCGAGGGTGTCGGTGCCGTGGCCGCTTCCGCGATGTTCGGGGGCCAGCATCAGTTCGGCCTCCGCCGTGCCGTTGACCATGCTCTGGTTGGTCAGTGCCGCGTAGCCGACAGGGGTGCCGTCCGGGAGCAGGACGAGAAAGTCGTCGCGACTGTCGTCGTCGGTGTTGCGCTCGATGCGCTCGCGCAGCGCGGTGAGGGGGCGTGGCCAGATGCCGATCTCGTAGGTGGCGGCCGGGTCTGACCGCCAACTGTGGAGGAGCTCGGCGTCAGCGGTGTCGACGGCCGCGAGACCGATGGACTGGGCACGCCAGGAGATCTCCCTTTCGGCCTCTGCGTCATGCTCGTCGGTCGCGATGCCGGTGTCTTCGGTCATGGGCGGATGCTAGGGGCGCGTTCGTGGCGGAGCCACCGGATTTCGCTGGTCCGGGACCGTTCAGGCGGCGTTGCCGTGGGGGGTGAGGCTGATCCGGCAGGTCGGCATCGAGGGCGTGGGCAGGCGCCGCACCCCTTCGCCCCGGGCGAAGGGGTGCGGCGGGTCTTCCAGGGGTTGGTCGACCGGACGGGCCAGGGGGCAGTCCGTTCCGGCGTTTGCCTGGAGAACCCCGCCCCTGGTGACGCGGCCGACAGGGGGTCGGCCGCGTCACCATCGCCCGACGTCCGGAGGCCGGTCAGCGGGGATCGGGTGACGATTGCGCGGGTCGCGCGGTCGTGCGGTCGTGCGTGCCCGAACAGGGTCAGAGGCGCTCGGGCGTCCTGATGCCAAGCAGCTCCATGCCCTGGTGCAGGGTGCGGGCGGTGAGGTCCGAGAGGAAGAGGCGGTTCCCGGCCACATCGGCCGGGACGTCGGACTTCAGCACCGGGCACTGGTCGTAGAACGTCGTGAACAGCGACGACAGCTGGTAGAGGTACGAGGCCAGCTTGTGCGGCTCGTACGCGGCGGCGACGTCGGCCACGACCTCGCCGAACTGGTCCAGGTGCAGGCCCAGCGCGCGCTCGGCCGGGGCCAGCTCCAGCTCGGGGTGCGGCTGGGGCTTCAGCTCGCCCGCCTTGCGCTTGATGGAGCGGGAACGGGCGTGCGCGTACTGGATGTACACGCTCGTGTCGCCGGTCAGCGACACCATCTGGTCCAGGTCGAACTTGTAGTCGCGGGCGGCCGACGTCGACAGGTCCGCGTACTTCACCGCGCCGGTACCGACCTGCGTGGCCCGCTCGGTGATCTCCTCGTCGGTGAGGTCCTGTGCCTTCTCGCGCACGACCGCAGACGCCCGGTCGATCGCCTCGTCCAGCAGGTCCTGCAGCCGGACCGTCTCGCCCTCACGGGTCTTGAACGGCTTGCCGTCCTTGCCGAGCACGGTGCCGAAGGCGAGCTGCACGGCCTTGACGTCGTCGTTCAGCCAGCCGGCCCGGCGGGCCGTCTCGAAGACCATCTTGAAGTGCAGGGACTGCCGCGCGTCCACCACGTACAGCAGGGTGTTCGCCTTGAGGTTCTGGACCCGGTCGCGGATCGCGGAGAGGTCCGTCGCCGCGTAGCCGTAACCGCCGTTCGACTTCTTGACGATCAGCGGCACCGGGTTGCCGTCCGGGCCCTTCACGTCGTCGAAGAACACGCAGAGCGCGCCCTCGGAGCGGACGGCGACGCCCGACTCCTCCAGGATGCGGCAGGTCTCCGCCAGCATGTCGTTGTAGCCGGACTCGCCGACGATGTCGGCGTCGCGGATCTCCATGTCGAGCTTGTTGAAGACCGAGTAGAAGTAGATCTTCGACTCGTCGACGAAGCGCTGCCACAGGGAGAGGGTTTCCTCGTCACCGGCCTGGAGCGCCACGACCCGGTCCCGGGAGCGGGCCTTGAACTCCTCGTCGGAGTCGAACAGCACCCGCGAGGCCTTGTAGAGCCGGTTCAGCGAGGACATGGCGGCCTCGCCATCCGCCGCGCTGCCGTCGGCCTCGTGGTTCAGCTCGCCCGGGTGCTCGATCAGGTACTGGATGAGCATGCCGAACTGGGTGCCCCAGTCGCCGATGTGGTGGCGCCGGACCACGGTCTCGCCGGTGAACTCCAGGATCTGCGCCATCGCGTCACCGATCACCGCGGAACGGAGGTGACCGACGTGCATCTCCTTGGCCACGTTCGGCTGCGCGTAGTCGATGACCGTGGTGCCCGCGGCGCTGTTGTACGGGACGCCGAGGCGGCCCTCGTCGTCCGCGTCACGCGCGGCGAGGGTCTCGATGATCGCCCGGTCGGCGAGCGTCACATTCAGGAAGCCGGGGCCGGAGACCTCGATCTCCTTGATCAGACCGCCGGCCGGGATCGCGGCCGTGACCTGGGACGCCAGCTCGCGCGGGTTGCCCTTGAGCTTCTTGGCGAGGGCCAGGATGCCGTTGGCCTGGAAGTCGGCCCGGTCGCTTCGTCGCAGCAGCGGGTCCGCGGTGCCGGCATCCGGCAGAGCTGCCGTCAGGGCGTCCGCCAGCTGCTGCTGGAGCGTGGAAGCGAGGGAATTGACCGAGGCCATGGGCTGGCTGCCGTTTCCGTAGGAGTACAAGGGATCACGCCCAGTATTCCACGGCGAGTAAAGCCGTTTTCGCGCTGTCGGTGGGACCTGGGACAATGGGCAATGCCCTACGAGTCCCGCAAGGGTTTGTCCCGGCCAAGGGTTTTACCCCTCCCAAGGGTTTTGGCCCTGCCAGGGGTTTTGTCCCTGCGAGCCCCACAAGAGAGAAGGACGTGCAGACCGTGGCTCAGAGTCAGAGCAGCACCGAGACCGACTGGGTCTCCCGCTTCGCGGACGATGTCATCGCCGAATCGGAGCGTCGTGCGCCTGGCAAACCGGTCGTCGTCGCGTCCGGCCTCTCCCCGTCGGGCCCGATCCACCTGGGCAACCTCCGCGAGGTCATGACCCCGCACCTCGTCGCCGACGAGATCCGCCGCCGCGGGTACACCGTCCGGCACCTGATCTCCTGGGACGACTACGACCGCTACCGCAAGGTTCCGGGCGGCGTCCCGGGGGTCGACGAGTCCTGGGCCGAGCACATCGGCAAGCCGCTGACCTCGGTGCCCGCCCCGGCCGGGTCCGCGTATCCGAACTGGGCGGAGCACTTCAAGGCCGCCATGACCGCCGCGCTGGACGAGCTGGGCGTCGAGTACGACGGCATCAGCCAGACCGAGCAGTACATGGCGGGCGCGTACCGCGAGCAGATCCTGCACGCGATGAAGCACCGCGCCGACATCGACGCCGTCCTCGACCGGTACCGGACGAAGAAGGACCCGGCGGCGGCAGGTGCGGCAGGCGCCAAGGGCGGCAAGAAGCCGCAGCAGCAGAAGAAGGTCGACGAGGCCGAGCTGGAGGCCGAGGCCGGCTCCGGCGCGGCCGGCGAGGACGACGGCAGCGGCGGCTCGGCCGGCTACTTCCCGTACAAGCCCTACTGCGGCAACTGCGAGAAGGACCTCACGACCGTCACGTCGTACGACGACGACAGCACCGAGCTGAACTACACCTGCACGGCCTGCGGCTTCGCCGAGACCGTCCGGCTGAGCGAGTTCAACCGCGGCAAGCTGGTCTGGAAGGTCGACTGGCCGATGCGCTGGGCGTACGAGGGCGTGATCTTCGAGCCGAGCGGCGTGGACCACTCCTCGCCCGGCTCCTCGTTCGTCGTCGGCGGCCAGATCGTCCGCGAGATCTTCGACGGCGTGCAGCCGATCGGCCCGATGTACGCGTTCGTCGGCATCTCCGGCATGGCGAAGATGTCCTCCAGCAAGGGCGGCGTGCCGACCCCGGCCGACGCGCTGAAGATCATGGAGGCGCCGCTGCTGCGCTGGCTGTACGCGCGCCGCAGGCCCAACCAGTCCTTCAAGATCGCCTTCGACCAGGAGATCCAGCGGCTCTACGACGAGTGGGACTCGCTGGGGCGCAAGGTCGCCGACGGCTCGGTGCTGTCGGCCGACGCGGCCGCGTACGCGCGGGCCATCGGCACGGCCGCCGGTGAGCTGCCGCGCACGCCCCGCCCGCTGCCGTACCGCACGCTCGCGTCGGTCGTCGACATCACGGGCGGGCACGACGAGCAGACGCTGCGCATCCTGAGCGAGCTGGACCCGGAGAACCCGCTGACCTCGCTGGACGAGGCCCGGCCCCGCCTCGACCGCGCCGAGAACTGGATCAGCAGCCAGGTCCCGGCCGAGGCCCGCACGATCGTCCGCGACGAGCCGGACAAGGAACTGCTCGGCTCGCTGGACGAGCAGGGCCGTGAGTCGTTGCGGCTGCTCCTGGAAGGGCTGGACACGCACTGGTCGCTGGACGGGCTCACCACGCTCGTCTACGGCGTGCCGAAGATCCTGGCGGGCCTGGAGCGGGACGCCAAGCCGACGCCCGAGCTGAAGGCCGCGCAGCGGTCGTTCTTCGCGCTGCTGTACCGGCTGCTGGTCAGCCGGGACACGGGGCCGCGGCTGCCGACGCTGCTGCTGGCCGTGGGCGCTGAGCGGGTGCGCAGACTACTCGGTGAGTAGGCTGCTGGGCGCGTAGGCGCCTTTTGTACGGAGGGCCGTCACCCGGTGATTCGGGTGACGGCCCTCCGTCGTTGCCGGTTCCGCCCTCGAACGCCGGACGGGCGGGGCGGGGGGTCCTACGCGATGTGGTTCTCCGCCATCTCGTTGTCGAAGCGCTGCTTGAATCCCGGCAGGAGGCGGCGGAGCAGGGCCGCGCTGCGGGGATGGCGGACGTTGTGGCCGTCGGAGAGGTGTATGTCGAGGACCTCCGCACTCGGGTAGTCCTGGTGCGCGTGCGTGTACGCGTTGAACACCTCGTACGCGATCTTGCTGAACTCGACTTCGGCCTCGGCCCACTCGGACGGGTCGGGCTCTTGTTGCTGCACGGGCCGGGGTTCCGGCTCCGGCTCCTCGGGCCGGGGCTCCTCAGGCCTGGGCTGCGGCTGGTGTTCCGCGGTGCGGGGGCCCGGGACGGCGCCGATGGTGCCCACGTTGCCCAGGGGGCGGGTGCGGCCGCCGGCGCCCGACGGGACCATGACCGGGGCGGGCTCCATGCCCTCGGCGTACGTCGGGTTGTAGTCACTCTCGTATGCGTCGTCCGGGACATGGGGCGCCGCGAACCAGGGGCTCTCGTGCGAGCCGGGGCCCTCCTGGGGCAACCCCTCGAAGGAGGCGGCCGGCTCGGAGGGGTGGGTGTGCTGTTGCTGTCCGAGGTGCTGTTGTTGCGGGTGCTGCTGCTGGGATTGCTGCTCCGGGTGGGGCTCTGCGTACGGCAGCTCGGGCGGGAACTCGTCCGGTCCGGACGAGGCCAGGGCCGATACCGGGGCGGGGGGCAGCAGGGCCGGTTCGATGCCCGCGGCGGCGAGGCCGGACGGACCGGTGTCGGCCAGCGGGACCCCGTACTTCGCCAGGCGCAGCGGCATCAGGGACTCGACGGGTGCCTTGCGGCGCCAGTTGCGGCCGAAGCGGGCCTGGAGGCGGGCCTGGTAGATGAGCCGGTCCTGTTCGAGCTTGATGACCTGCTCGTACGACCGGAGTTCCCAGAGCTTCATCCGCCGCCAGAGCCGGAACGTCGGCACGGGGGAGAGCAGCCAGCGGGTGAGCCGCACTCCCTCCATGTGCTTGTCGGCGGTGATGTCGGCAATCCGGCCCACGGCGTGCCGGGCGGCCTCGACGGACACGACGAACAGCACCGGGATGACCGCGTGCATGCCGACGCCGAGCGGGTCGGGCCAGGCAGCGGCGCCGTTGAAGGCGATCGTCGCGGCGGTCAGCAGCCAGGCCGTCTGGCGCAGCAGCGGGAACGGGATGCGCAGCCAGGTCAGCAGCAGGTCCAGGGCGAGCAGGACACAGATGCCCGCGTCGATGCCGATCGGGAAGACCAGCGAGAAGTCCCCGAAGCCCTTCTGCAGCGCGAGCTCGCGCACCGCCGCGTACGAACCCGCGAAACCGATCGCGGCGATGAGCACCGCACCGGCGACCACGAGCCCGATGAGTATCCGGTGGGTGCGTGTCAGCTGCATCGCGGCCACCCGCGTTCCCCTCCCCGTTTCCCGTGTCCGACGCCCTGCGCTGATGCTCTGCTTCGACGTCCTGCTTCGACTTCTGGCGGGCACAGCCTGGCACATGAGGGTGCGGCCTGTTGCGCGGGGAGGGGCGAAGCCCGGTACTCGGGGGAGGACCGGGCTTCGTAGAACTGCTTCTGTACAGGGGCGTTGGGGTGCGTCCCGAGGGAGCCCCGCGCCCTGCCGCGTCGGCTAGCTCGTCTTGGCGGACTTACTGGGCTCGGCGGGCTTGCTCGGTGCGTCCGGCTTCGTGTCGGCGGTGGCGGTGGCGGTGGCGACCGCCTCCTTGGCCGCCTTCTCGGCGCCCTTCAGGATGTCGTCGGCGGACGGCGTCTTCGCGCCCGCGTAACCCGCGCCGTTGTAGGTGAGGGTGACGACGACGTTCTCCGTACGGGTCACGATCGTCGCGTACTTGAAGTCCTCGCTCGTCTTGGCGAGGTCGTACGTGAGCTTGGTGGCCTGCTCGCCGATGCCGCTGACGGGCCCCTCGGCGACCTTCTTCGCACCCTCGGTCGCCTTGGCCTTGGCGACCTGCTTCGCGTAGTCCTGCTGCGCCCGCTCAGCGCCGCTGCCCAGGGCCTGGTCCGAGTCGAAGCGGGTGAAGCCGACGTCGAGCCAGCGGTACTGGGAACCGTTCACGCCCTTGTCGGCGAGGCCGTTCCAGGAGCAGCCGGCGCGGTACGAGGTGTCGCTGGAGTTGGCGGGCGTGCCGCCCTTGGACTTCGCCTCGGGGACCAGGGAGGTGACCGTCTTCTTGGCGATCGACTTGCACGGGTCGGGCAGCGCGGCGAACTTGGCGGGGGCGACGCTCGGTTTCGACTTCTTCGCGCTCGGCGCTGCGGACGACGAGGATGAACCCGACGAGTCCTTCTTGTCCTTGTCGCCGGAGTCCGACGAGCAGCCGGCGACGACGAGCATCACCGGAACGGCGGCGCAGGCGAGTATGCGGGAGAGTCGCGGGGCTGAACGGTGCATGGTTCCTTCACTCGGGTGGCGCGGCGGGTGGGCTGCCAGGTGGTCGGCGGACGTTCCGGGAGGGGTCCGGGGGTGTTGCGGCTGGTGTTCCGGAGGGCCACGGTACGACGGACGGCGATCGGATGCCGCCTCGGCCGGGTGCACGGCGTGCGGGGACGGCGCCGGTCCGGGGCGCCCCGGGCGGGGCTATTCGCTGAACTTCTCGACCAGCTTCCGGGCCAGCGACTGGGCCTTCTCCTGCAGTTCCTTGCTGTCGGGGACCACCGTGGAGACGGTCGGCTGCTCGGCGTACTGGACGGTCACGATGACGTTCGATGTGCGGAATACCACGCTCACCGTGCGGTTCTGTGCGGTGGAACCTGTTCGGGTGAGCAGTTCACCCAGAAATGCGCTGTCTCCGAGGCCGTCGAGGGTGCGCGGGACGAGGCTCTCGTCGGAAGTTCCGGAACTTCCGGAGCTGCCAGCTGTACTGCCGTCGGTGATTCCGCTGTTGTTCCCGTCGGCGTTGTCGCCTTCGGGATCGTCCGCGTTCTTGCCCTCGGAGACCGGACCGGAGAGGGCATGCGAGGCGGAGGCCGATGCGGAGTCCGAGGAGGGGGACGTCTGCTTCTTCGTGCTGCCGGGCGTGGCGGCGTCGGTGTTCGCGTCCGCGGACAGTCCGGCGGCGGCCGCCTTCTTTGTGTACACCTCGCGTGCCCGGTCGTCGTCGCTCACCGAGGGGTCGTAGGACACGACCCGCTCGAAGTCGACGAAGAGGGTGCGCGAGGAGTCGGCGGCCTCGGACTTCCAGCGGCAGCCGACCCGGCGGTCGGTGTCGTAGGTGACGGTGGCCGTGCCGTCGTACACCTTCTTCTGCTGGTCCTCGGGAAGATCGGCGGCGCCCGGGAGCAGGTCCTTCAGGGCGGACGACGCAACGGCGCGGCAGGGATCGAGGAGGGTGCGGTACTTGCCCGGGGCAGCGGTCGTGGCGGTTGCCTCGCCAGGCTTGCTGTCGGGGGCGGAGCCACCCGTTCCGGTGCCGGCACTGCAGCCGACGACAAGCGCTGCCAATAGCGCGGTGCCGGGTACGTACGCCATTCGTCGCACGGTCCTGGGCTCCCTTCGTGCGAAAAACGGTTGTCGCTCGGTGGCGACCGGTGGACACAATGTGTATCGCACGCGCAGCTGTGATTGCCGGTCGACCGACTTGTTTGTCGACCTTGGTACCGGTTTTGCGCTTTCAGACTTTTCGGGGGAATCGAGGAACTATGTCGTATGTAGAGGTGCCGGGCGCGAAGGTTCCGATCCGCATGTGGGCCGACCCGGCTTCGGTCGAGGACGTTGCGATGCGGCAGCTGCGCAATGTGGCCACCCTGCCCTGGATCCAGGGGCTGGCCGTCATGCCGGACGTCCACTTCGGCAAGGGAGCGACGGTCGGTTCGGTGATCGCGATGCGCGGTGCGGTGTGTCCGGCGGCGGTCGGCGTGGACATCGGCTGCGGGATGTCCGCGGTGAAGACGTCCCTGACGGCCAACGACCTGCCGGGCGACCTGTCCCGGCTGCGGTCGAAGATCGAGCAGGCCATTCCGGTGGGCCGCGGCATGCACGACGACGCCGTGGACCCGGACCGTGTGTACGGCCTCTCGGCGAAGGGGTGGGACGACTTCTGGGGAGGGTTCGACGGGGTGGCCGATGCGGTCAAATTCCGTCGGGAACGAGCCACGAAGCAGATGGGAACGCTCGGATCGGGAAATCATTTCATCGAGTTCTGCCTCGACGAGTCGGGTTCCGTCTGGCTGATGCTGCACTCCGGATCGCGGAACATCGGCAAGGAACTGGCCGACTTCCACATCGGGCAGGCGCAGAAGCTGCCGCACAACCAGAACCTGATCGACCGCGACCTGGCCGTGTTCATCGCCGACACCCCGCCGATGGCGGCCTACCGGAACGACCTGTTCTGGGCGCAGGAATACGCCAAGCGCAACCGCGCGCTCATGATGGGGCTCCTGAAGGAAGTTGTCCGCAAGGAATTCAGGAAGGCCAAGGTCACCTTCGAACCGGAGATCAGTTGTCACCACAACTACGTCAGTGAAGAGCGCTACGAGGGCATGGACCTGCTGGTCACTCGGAAGGGCGCGATCCGTGCCGGGTCCGGTGAGTACGGAATCATCCCGGGCTCGATGGGCACCGGCTCGTACATCGTGAAGGGCCTCGGGAACGAGAAGTCCTTCAACTCGGCCTCGCACGGGGCCGGCCGGAAGATGAGCCGGAACGCCGCGAAGCGGCGCTTCTCGGCGCGGGACCTGGAGGATCAGACGCGGGGCGTGGAGTGCCGTAAGGACTCCGGCGTCGTGGATGAGATTCCGGCCGCGTACAAGCCGATCGAGCAGGTCATCGAGCAGCAGCGGGACCTGGTGGAGGTCGTCGCCAAGCTCAAGCAGGTGGTGTGCGTGAAGGGCTGAGGCCCCTTACGCATGCGAAACGAGGGCCCTGGGCGCGGGTTTGCGCGTCCGGGGCCCGCTGGCGTCCGGGCCCGTCCGGCTGCTCCCTGCGGGGCTCCGGAGGGCTCAGGCGGTGCGGTGGACCTTGGTGTTGGAGGCCTGGGCGCGGGGGCGGACCACCAGGAGGTCGATGTTGACGTGGCTGGGGCGGGTGACGGCCCAGGTGATGGTGTCGGCCACGTCGTCGGCGGTGAGGGGGGCCTCGACGCCCGCGTAGACCTTTGCCGCCTTCTCGGTGTCGCCGCGGAAGCGGGTGGTGGCGAACTCCTCCGTCTTGACCATGCCGGGGGCCACCTCGATGACGCGGACCGGGGTGCCGACGATCTCCAGTCGAAGCGTCTCGGCCAGGACGTGTTCGCCGTGCTTGGCGGCCACGTAGCCGCCGCCGCCCTCGTACGTGGAGAGGCCCGCGGTGGAGGAGAGGATCACGACCGTGCCGTCGCCGCCCTCGGTGAGCGCGGGGAGCAGGGCCTGGGTGACGTTGAGTGTGCCGATGACGTTCGTCTCGTACATCTGGCGCCAGTCGGCGGGGTCGCCGGTGGCGACGGGGTCGGCGCCGAGTGCGCCGCCCGCGTTGTTGACGAGGACGGCGAGGCTACGGAACGCCGTGGCGAACTCGTCCACCGCGTTGCGGTCGGTGACGTCCAGGGCGTAGGCCGTTGCCTGGTGGCCCGCCTCGTTGATCTCGGCGGCGAGCGCCTCGATGCGGTCCTTGCGGCGGGCGGTCAGGACTACGCGGTAGCCGGCGGCCGCCAGCTGCCGGGCGGTCGCGGCGCCGATGCCGCTGCTCGCTCCGGTGATGACGGCGATCGGGGTGGCGGCCATGGCGGACTCCTCGGGCGGCTGATCGGTACGGGGTCAGAATAGGCAGGCGTGCGGTCAGTGGTTGCGGGGGGCGTACATGATGACGGCCATGCCGGCCAGGCAGATCAGCGCGCCGATCACGTCCCAGCGGTCGGGTCGGTAGCCGTCGGCGACGACGCCCCAGGCGATCGAGCCCGCGACGAAGACACCGCCGTACGCGGCGAGGATGCGGCCGAACTCGCCGTCCGGCTGGAGCGTGGCGACAAGACCGTAGACGCCGAGCGCGATGACGCCCGCGCCGATCCAGATCCAGCCCCGGTGTTCACGTATGCCCTGCCAGACGAGCCAGGCGCCGCCGATCTCGAAAAGCGCGGCGACGACGAACAGGGCTACAGAGCGGGCGACGACCATGAACCCAGCGTGTCATGGGAGGGGAGGGAGCCGAATCCAGGGGAGGCCGGGGAGGCCGGGCGAGGTCGAGGGGGAGTCGAGGGGAAGGCGCGCCGAACTGGTCGGTAAATATTGATAATTCGGGGCAATCTGTATCTTCGGGGCATGGTAGCGACACGTAGAGGTGTGCCTGTGGAGTCTGCTGCGGCCGCGGCGGCAGCTATGGCCATGGTTGTGGTGCTGGGGATGGGTGGCGCGGCTGCGGCCGTGAGCGGGGCCGGGACTGCGGCAGGGGCCGGGGCCGGGGGCATCGCGCCCGAGGCGGATGTGTCGCACCACGGGCATGTCTCGCTGTGGGGTTCGGGGCTCGGTGTCTGGGTGCAGAGCGTGAACCGCGGTCCGTCGAACCTGGCCGGTGTGACCGTACGGGTGCGTGTATCGGTGTCGCTCTCCGGGCGGCAGGAGCTTCCGGAAAGCTGTCTGCAGGCGGACCGGCTGACCGTGCTGTGCCGGACGGGTGCGCTGCGCACGGACGAGGCCGAGGGGCGGCAGCTCGCCCTCGAACTGCAGCTTGCGGGGCGGCCGGACGAGGTCGTCGTGCGGGTCGACACGCTGTGGAACGGCGGGGCGACCGACCGGAACCCGCGGAACAATGACCACGAGGTGCTGGCCCCGGCCACTGGGGACGAGTACGTGTTCTGACCGTCGGAGGCCGGCGCGACGGGCGCTGTGGGTGCGGGGTGCGTGCTCATAGCGTGAGCGCGGCCTGCAGGGCCGCCGGGTCGCCGTGGTCGCTCGCCCAGGCGATGTAGCCGTCGGGGCGGATGAGCAGCGTGGTGGTGCGCTCGCTCCTCCAGTGGGCGTGCACCAAGGGGATGGGTGATGCCGGAGTGGTGGCGTCGGCGGCGGTGACGAGGACGAACGTGCCGTCGCGCAGGAGTTGGTGGAGGCGGCCTTCCTGCAGGCTCAGGTCCGGGGCGCGCTTCGCGGTGAGGGGGTGGGCGCCGCGCGGGGCCGTGTAGGCGATCGAGATGCCGGAGACCTGGCCGATGGCCTTGTCGGCGGCGGGCCGGATCGTGGACAGCACTGTGGCGGCGAGGGCTCGGACCGTCCGCTGGAGCGGCGTGCAGGCCATGGCGAGGCGGATGAGTGCGCCGCTGGACCGGAGCACCATTGCGCCGACCGGGTGCCGTTCGGCGTGATAGCTGTCGAGCAGCGCCTCCGGGGCGGCCGTCTGTCCGCGCAGTACGGCGGCGAGCTTCCAGGAGAGGTTGGCGGCGTCCTGGAGGCCGGTGTTCATGCCCTGGCCGCCTGCGGGGGAGTGGACATGCGCGGCGTCCCCGGCGAGGAAGACCCGGCCGGTGCGGTAGGCGGGCACCTGGCGTTCGTCGCTGTGGAAGCGGGAGATCCAGCGCGCGTCGTGCATGTCGTAGTCGGTGCCGAAGGCGCGGCGGGTGATCTCGCGCAGTTCGTCGAGGTCGACGGGGTCGCTGTCGGCGGCCTGGTGGGCGCGGTTCCAGCCCATCACGCGGTACCAGCCGTCGCCGAAGGGGGCGATGAAGGCGAAGGCGTCCCCCACGCCGTTGACCGTCAGGAGGTCGGGGGGCTCCTCGGCGAGCCGGACGTCGGCGAGGACGATCGACCGGATCACGGATTCTCCGGGGAAGGGGAGGCCGAGCGCCTGACGCACCCGGCTGCGCACGCCGTCGGTACCGACGAGGTAGCGGGCCCTGAGCGTGGTCACGCTGCCGTCCGCCTGGCGCAGTTCGGCGGTGACGGTGTCCGATGAGGCGTCCTGATGGAGCGAGGTCAGCTCCGTGGCGTAACGGAAATGGACGCCCGTGGTGCGGGCGCGGCGCTCCAGCAGGCGCTCCACCTCGTACTGCGGGGTGATCAGCACGAAGGAGAAGCGGGTGTGCAGCCGGGAGAGGTCGAGCGAGAGCTTGCCGAAGAAGCGGAGGGCGGAGAGGGGGGTGCCCGTCTTGACGAGCTCGTCGGCCACGCCGCGGGTGTCGAGCAGTTCGAGTGTGCGGGCGTGTACGGCGAAGGCGCGTGTCATGTTGCTGGTCTCGTGCGGGCGGCGCTCCGCGAGTGCGACCGAGAGGCCCTGGGCGGCCAGGTCGCCCGCGAGCAGCAGGCCGGTGGGGCCCGCGCCCACGACGAGGACGTCGACGGTGTCGGGTGCGCTGCTCGGGGTGGTGGTCATGGCTGCCTCCTGGGCCCGTTCGGTCAGCTGTCGCCTTCGTGCCAACAACCGTTGGTCAACGCTTGTTGGCAACGGTAGCTCTGCCGTGGCTGGCGTGTCAACGCTTGTTGGCCTACAGTTGTTGGCATGGAGACGAAGCCCGCTACCGCCAACCGCCGCTCGGATGCCACCAAGGCCGCGATTCTCGAAGCCGCGCGCGAGCGGTTCGCTGCCGACGGGTACGAGCGCGCCACCATCCGGGCCATCGCCCGTGACGCGAACATCGACCCGTCGATGGTCATGCGCTACTACGGCAACAAGGAGGGGCTGTTCGCCGCCGCGTCCGTGATCGATCTGCGGATGCCCGAGCTGGGGGCGATACCGGGCAAGCACATCGGCGCTGTCCTCGTCGCGCACTTCCTGGACCGCTGGGAGGGCGACGACGTGCTCACGGGCCTGCTCAGGGTCGGCGTCACCAACGACGCGGGCGCCGAGCGGGTGAGGGCGGTCTTCGCCGAGCAGCTCGGTCCGATAGCGGCCGGCGTCTGCCCCGACCCGGCCGACGCCCCGCGCCGTGCGGCCCTCGTCGCCTCGCAGATCCTGGGGATGGCGCTCGCGCGCTACGTCCTGCGGATCGCGCCCGCTGCCTCGATGTCGCGCGAGGAGGTGATCGCCTGGCTCGCACCCACCGTTCAGCGCTACCTGACCGCCGAGCGGCCGTAGAGCAACGTGTCGGCCGGCGCCAAGTGATTCGCACACTTTCTGCATGCCGCAGAAATCCCGGGGGCGCCGCAGTGCGCTGACGGCCGAGCTGACCGTCGAGTCGCGCCGCTACAGGCGGCGTACGCCCTCTTCAACCAGGCCGTAGCGGACCACCTGCGGCTTCACCGGACCGATCTGCAGTGCCTCAACCTCCTCGGTCTGGAGGCGGGGCCAGTCACGACGGGCCGTATCGCGGAGCTGACCGGGCTCACCACAGGGTCGGCGACCCGGCTCGTCGACCGGCTGGAGCGGGACGGTTACGTGACGCGCGAGCGTGACGCGGTCGACCGGCGGCGCGTGCTCGTCACGACCGTTCCGGAGCGGATGGTGGAGATCGGCGCGGTGTGGGAGCGGCTGAGCGGTGCGTCGGCGGCGATGTTCGAGGCGTACGACGATGACGAGGTGGCGCTGCTCATCGCCCCTATGCGGCGGACTGTCGAGCTGAGCGCACGACAGGTCGCGGTGTTGCGGGAGGGCGGCCCGTCAGCGTTCGGTCCCTGAGGTTCCTGAGGTTCGTGGGATTCCTCGGGCTCTCAGGGCTCTCAGGGCTCTCAGGGCTCCGGGGTCGAAGGTGGACGGGCTTTACGGACCCTGTCGTGGCCGTTCTCCTGGGCGTTGTCCGGGGCGTCGTCCGGGGGAGTGGACGCGAAGTCGTGGAGCGCCTTCGTGACGATCGCGTCCAGGTGGGTGTGGTGGGCGCCCCGCCAGTAGACCCGGTCGCACTCCGAGCACTGCGCGAAGACGTCGTACGAGCGCCGGGTGCCGTGTTCCAGCCGGCCGCTGACGGACTCCTTGTCGGCAGCCTTCAGCGGGCCGTTGCAGGCGGTGCACCTGGTCCAGGGGGCCAGATGCGGGGTGAACCGTTCCAGCACGTCCCGCAGTTGGTCCTCCGGCCGGTCGCTGTAGACGTACGCCCCGGCCCAGATCTCCCGCCGGTGCAGCAGCCCGCGGTCCCGGGAGAGCAGCACGCGGCGCTCGTCCGCGGACCGGGCGGCCAGTGCGGCGTCGCCGATGTCCTCGCTCTCGTACGCCGCGTCGACACCCAGCAGCCGAAGCCGCCGGGCGAGCGTGCCGAGATGGACGTCGAGCAGGAACCTCAGGGGTGCGCCCGGGACGCGCTGAGGGCGTTCCACGGCGCGCACCTCGACCAGTTCGCCCGCCCCCGGGATGTGGGAGACGGACACGGGCCGGCCGTCGACCAGGAGCTGCCCGGCCTCGGTGAGCGGGATGCCGAGCGACTCCACGACATGACCGAGGGTGGACGCGCCGTCGGTGGTCACGGTCGAGCGTCCCCGGCGGCGTTCATGCGCGACGAAGAGCCGCAGCTCGGGGGCGACTGCGAGGTGGATCTCCGGTCCGTTCACCCCGTCAGGATGTCATCGGGTGGGGTGTGTCGGCGAGGGCTTTCTCCTCGCGTGCCTACAGTTCCCGCATGAAGATCCTCGATCTCGAACCCGGTGATGCCCGACTGGCCGCCGACCTGCTTCCCGTGCTGCGTGAACTCCGCCCGCACCTCACCGAGGACCTCTTCCGGGAGGTGTACGAGAAGGGGCACCCGCAGGGACTGCGGTTCAGCGCCGCCTATGACGACGAGGGCGTCTGCGTGGGCGCGGCCGGCTGGCGCGTCGTCCACAACACCAGCCGGATCCGGATGCTGTACGTCGACGATCTGGTGACCGCCGAAGGGTCCCGCTCCACCGGTGTCGGCCGTCGGCTGCTCAGGCACCTCGAAGGGCGGGCCAGTGCGGCGGGCTGCCTGCACCTCAATCTGGACTCGGGCACGCAGCGCACCGACGCCCACCGCTTCTATATGCGGGAGCGGCTGAGCATCGGCGCGTTCAATTTCGACAAGGCCCTCGATCTGGACTGAGGTCAGCCCTCCTCGTCCGGGGTTGTGAGCTGCTGCCGGTTTGCTGCGTTGAAGTGCGTTGTGGTGAGCAGGAGTGAGTCTTGTCGGCGGTTTCATGGGGCGGGAACAGAAGTTCTGGGGCCGAATGGGTGACCTCGGCGGCTGGTGCTCGTTGGACTGAGTAGCGGGTGTCCGGCTCATGGGAGGGGGTGTTGTGGTGGGTGGCTTGCGGGAGCTGGCGGCACCCTTCGTGGCGCCCGGGCCTTGCGGGGTGGCGATCCGAGACCGACTTAAGCACCTCACGCCCCAGGACGAGAAGGTTCTGCGCGCGGTCGGTGCGTATCAGGGCGCGCTCGCTTTCCGTGATCTCAAGGTTCGCTGTGCGGATGGTCTGGAGCACAGCGCGGAGACCTGGGCGTCGCGTAAGCGGGGCCTGACTGCACAGTCGTCGTCGCGGATCGCCGGTGCGATCATCAAGGCCACGCACGATCAGTGGGCGCTCGCCCGCCGTTGTCAGGCGGCGCACATCCGGAATCTGGAGGCCGGGATCGGGACGCTGCGGCACCGCCTGTCCCTCCCCATCGGCGCGCGGGGCACGAAGCGGGCCGCCGGTGGCTACCGCTCCAAGGGTGAGTGGTTCCGCAAGTCCCGCCGTCTCGCTGCGCGGGGCATCGGACCGCCCAGGCCAGGCCAGGCACCCGAGGACGTGACGGAAACCGCCCACCCGCCAGGGACCACGCCCCCAGAGACGTGCCACCGAACGGGACGCGAAAGCGGGGACCCAGTGCATCCAACACCGTTCGGGATGCGCCCAGTACACATCAGTGGGTCCAAGACCCGCTCATGCACACTGGCTAGGAACGGTGAGGTCCAGTCGCCAGTCGTTCGTCAGCAGCGCATGGCCGGGCGGGTACTCGAAGTCGCACGGGCCGATCAGGGTGAAGCCCGCCTTGCGGCACACCGCGTTCGACGCGCCGTTGTCGACCGACGGATAGGCGTGCAGGCAGCGGTGCCTGTGCTCGGCGCGGGCCTGTTCGGCCACGGCTGTCGTGGCGGCCGTCGCGATGCCCAGGCCCTGGTATCCGGGGAGGACGGCCCATCCCGTCTCGTACACCTCCCGGCCCTGCCAGGTCCGCTCCCAGAAGCCGATCGTGCCCACGGCCTCGTCCCCGCCGGCCAGGGCGATGCGGAACATCCTGCCCCGGCCCGTCCGGTCCGCACTCATCTCCACATAGCGCTCGTGACGCGCTATGAGCTGTTCCTCCGACTCGGGCCCGCCCAGATGGTCCATCAACTCCGGTGCGTTGGCACGGCGGAGCAGCGCCAGGTCGGTCTCCGACCAGGGCTCGATCCGTACGGAAGATGAAGCGGTGCGGTCCATGCCAAAACTGTAGAGCGGGGCACTGACAGCCGGGCAGGGTCAGCGTGGGACGAACGCCGTCGATCGTCCAGCCGGGCCGCCCGATGGGTGCACAGGGCGGTGGCGTGGGGTGCCGGCGTCGCCACCAGCTCTCGCACGCCGCGTAGATGCCGACGGCGAAGACCAGCACGAGGATGGACAGGGCCAGCAGGATGTCGCCCACGGCAGGTCTCCTCGCGGCGCAGAACAACGCAGAACAATGCCGAACAACGCAGATGTCTTCTGCATCGGCAGATTCGGCAGGTCAGCTGAAGATCACTCTTCGGTCAATGAATGGCCGAATGCGGGTGATTGGTGGACGGAGGGGTGGAGGGCGGAGGTGGCGGGCCCGGGGTGCCGCTTCAACGGCTCCATACGTGCAGCGCGTCGCCGGCCTCCGACACCGTGTACCAGGTGCCGTCGCCGAGGGCTGTGACCCCGCCGGATATCGGGAACGGGTACGTGATCCGCGCGGCCACCCGCATCCGTGCCGCGTCCGTGCCCACCAGCCAGTGCCGCTGCTCGCCGTAGTCCTCGTCGCTCTCCGACGTACCGGCGATGACGGTCTCCTCGTCCAGGAAACCGCACTCGTAGTCCCAGAGCGTCTCGTCGGCGTCCCGGTCGTCGGGATCGGCCTCGGGGTGGCGGGGAATGGTGGTTTCGCTGTCGAGTTCGCACAGTACGGAACCGTCGTCGACCCCGTGCATGCCGAGCGTGTCCTCGTAATGAGTCACCGTCAGGAAGCGTTCGCCCGACGGGCTCACCGACATCAGGACCCGCTCGTCGTCGCAGAACCGCTCGACGGAGAGCTTCTTGCCGTCCCACCTGCCCCACAGCATCGGTGCGCCGTCCTGGCCCTCGCCGACGGACAGCCCCATGAGGGCCGGGTCGGGATGCGGTACGTGGTCCGAGCCCGCGGCCGCCGTCTCCGCGTCCGCCCGGCCGAGCACCCGTCCTTCGGCGGCGTCGATGACCAGCCACTCGTCCAGCGCCTCCGGGTCCGGTCCGGCCGCCGCGACGGGGCCGCGGATGTGGGCCCATACGAGAGTCCCGTCCGCTGAGAACACGGCCGAGCCGCTGTCCGCGTACAGATGTGAACGGTCGGTCGCGTACTCCTCGTACGTGGTGTGGAGCGTGCGGCAGCCGCCGTCCCAGCAGCCGTGCCGGATCTCCCAGCGCACCGCGCCCGTCGGGTCCACCGCGCGCAGCGCGTGCACTCCGGCGAAGACCGCGAGATCGCCGCTCGGCGCTACCGTGCAGGTGCCGAAACGGCGGGGCCAGGGCGCGGGGAAGCGGATCGCCGGGGCGCTTTCGGTGTCCGTTCCGGCGACGGCCAACTCGGTGTCGCCGCGCTGGAGAAGCAGGTTCCGGGCGGGGGCGGGGCGTCCGTCCGGCCGTTGGCCGGGCAGTCCGTCCGGCCGTGGCGCGGGCCACCACAGGAGGCGCGGGGCGTCCGCCGCGTCCTGCTTGCGGTCCAGCGGTGCGGTGAGCGTGGTGACAAGACGTGCGGCGGCGGCAGCGTTGGCCATGGGTCGGCCCTCCCCCTCGTGCATGAGCGCATCGAACCGATACGAGGAGAACCGTACGGCCAGGTACTGACAGCCGCCCGCGCCCACGGGCCGATCATGCCGCGCCCGAACTCCTCGGCTGCTCAAGTGTTCGACATAGGATCCCGTTTGTGGATCGTGACGATGAGCCAGTATTCATACGCAGCAAGTGGGGGACAAGTCGCTACGTCTACAACCCGCGGAACCCCGTCGGTCTCGCGCTGATCCTGTCCAGCCTGCTCTTCGCCGTGGTGATGCTGATCCTCATGGAGCAGCGCGTCGGCCCCTTCGCACCCCCCGAACCCACGCCGTGGAGCACCGTTCCGGCGTACGGGGATCCTTGGCCGGCTACGACGTATGTCCCTGATGTCTACCCCACGCCGGGTGCGGGGGAGTCGAGTGCGGAAGACCCGTCGGGGCCGTGAAGCAGTGCGGCCGTGAAGCGGTGGGGCGGGTCCGTGGGCGTTACTTCGATGCCGCCGGGGCGATCTCCTCGATCAGGCCCTCGACCAGGGTCCTGATCTCGTCGCGGATCGGGCGGACGGCCTCGACGCCCTGGCCTGCCGGGTCTTCGAGCTTCCAGTCCAGGTAGCGCTTGCCGGGGAAGACCGGGCAGGTGTCGCCGCAGCCCATGGTGATGCAGACGTCCGACTCGCGGACCGCGTCGACCGTGAGGATCTTCGGGATCTCGGCGGAGATGTCGATGCCCACCTCGCGCATCGCCTCGACAGCGGCCGGGTTCACGGCGTCGCCGGGGTCCGATCCCGCCGAGCGGACCTCGACGCGGTCCCCGGACAGGTGGGTCAGCCAGGCGGCGGCCATCTGGGAGCGGCCGGCGTTGTGGACACAGACGAACAGCACGGAGGGCTTGTCGGGCATCGGGGGGACTCTCCTGTCGCGCGTCGCGCGGTGGCATCAGCGGTGGCGGTGGCGGTGGTGCTGGCGCTGGACTTGGGCGGTGAGCGGGTGAGCGGGTGAGCGGCGTCGGGAGCGAGTGACATCAGCATGTAGTGGTGTCAGTCGTCGCTGATGTGAAAATATCAGTCCATGATGACGTCAGCCACCACTGACCTGATCCGGGTTCTCGCCGACCCGCTCAGGCTGCAGATCGTGACCCTGCTCGCGCACGAGACCCTGTGCACCACCCACCTCGTACAGGAGACGGGGGCGCGGCAGACGAACCTCTCCAACCATCTGAAGGTCCTGCGCGAGGCCGGTGTGGTGGAGACGGAGCCGTGCGGCCGGTTCACGTACTACAGGCTGCGGCCCGAGGTCGTCGAGGCGCTCGCCGGCTCCTTCGGTGAGCTGGCCGCGGCCGCCCGTACGACCGTCGAGACCGGCCGGAAGCGGGCCTGCTGATGACCGCGACCGAACCGGGCGCCGCCGCCGCGCCGCCACAGAGCGGCGGCGACGGCTCGATCGTCGCCAAGCTGTCCACGCTCGACCGGTTCCTCGCCGTGTGGATCCTGATCGCCATGGGTCTCGGGCTGGGGCTCGGCCGGCTGATCCCGGGGCTCGACGACGCTCTCGCCGAGGTCGAGATCGGCGGCATCTCGCTGCCGATCGCCGTCGGCCTGCTGGTCATGATGTATCCGGTCCTGGCCAAGGTCCGTTACGACAGGCTCGACGCCGTCACCGGCGACCGCAGACTCATGGTGTCGTCCCTGGTCATCAACTGGATCGTCGGGCCCGCCGTCATGTTCGCGCTGGCCTGGATCTTCCTTCCCGATCTGCCCGAGTACCGCACCGGTCTGATCATCGTCGGCCTGGCCCGCTGCATCGCCATGGTCATCATCTGGAACGACCTGGCCTGCGGCGACCGGGAAGCCGCCGCCGTGCTCGTGGCGCTCAACTCGGTCTTCCAGGTCGTCGCGTTCGGGGTGCTGGGCTGGTTCTACCTCGACCTGCTGCCCGGTTGGCTCGGCCTCGGCGACGGCCAGGAGCTCGACATCTCCATGGGGAAGATCGCCCTCAATGTCGTCGTCTTCCTCGGCGTCCCGCTGCTGGCCGGCTTACTGACGCGCCGCGTCGGCGAGAAGAGGATGGGGCGTGACGGCTACGAGGCGAAGTTCCTGCCGCGGATCGGCCCATGGGCCCTGTACGGGCTGCTCTTCACGATCGTCATCCTCTTCGCGCTCCAGGGCGGAACCATCACCTCCCGGCCGCTGGACGTCGTCCGCATCGCGGTGCCGCTGCTGGTCTACTTCGCGGTGATGTGGTTCGGCACGTTTCTGCTCGGCAGGACCATCGGTCTCGGCTACGACCGCACCGCGACGCTGGCCTTCACGGCCGCCGGCAACAATTTCGAGCTGGCCATCGCGGTCGCCATCGCCACGTTCGGGGTGACGTCGGGGCAGGCGCTGTCCGGTGTGGTCGGGCCGCTGATCGAGGTTCCGGTCCTGATCGCCCTGGTGTACGTGTCGCTGGCCTGGCGCAAGAGGTTCGCGCCGCGCTCCTGAGCGTGTGGGGCGTGCGTACGGGAGAAGGCGGGCGGCCGACGCTCTACGGCCGGGAGGTCCGCAGCATCTGGCCCATGGCGGCGAGCACGGACGGCTCGACGCGGTAGTAGACCCAGGTGCCGCGCCGCTCGGAGGTGAGCAGGCCGGCTTCCTTCAGCTTCTTCAGGTGGTGGGAGACGGTCGGCTGCGAGACCCCCACGTCGGAGATGTCGCAGACGCACGCCTCGCCACCCTCGTGCGAGGCGACCAGTGAGAACAGCCTCAGCCGGACCGGATCGCCGAGCGCCTTGAACATCCCGGCCGTGCGTACGGCCTCCTCGGCGGTCAGCGGACGCTCGGTCAGCGGCGGGCAGCACGGAGCGGCCTCCGGCTCCAGCAGCGGCAACACCTTGGCATTCGACATACGTCTATGTTGACATGCGTCGAACCAACGGCGGCTGATGGATCCGGTTCGATGGATGTCTATGTTGACGTTCATCGAAGCAAGGGGGATGCTGGCCGGGCAATCCATCGATGGAAGTCGAAACAACAAGGGGAGTCGACGTGACTGTGCCGACCGCTGACGTGTCCGCAACCGCCCTGCCCACCGTGGTGATCGGGGCGGGCCCGATCGGTCTCGCCGCCGCGGCCCACCTCGTCGAGCGCGGCATCGAACCCCTGGTCCTGGAGGCCGGTCCGCGCGCCGCGTCCGCCGTGCGCGAGTGGAGCCACGTACGGCTGTTCTCCACCTGGTCCGAGCTCGTCGACCCGGCCGCCGAGAAGCTCCTCGCCCCCACGGGCTGGACGGCGCCCGACGGTGCCGCGTATCCCTCCGGCGGCGACTGGGCCGAGCGCTGCCTTCAGCCGCTCGCCGACGCGCTGGGCAGCAGGGTCCGTTACGGGGCCCGGGTCACCGGCGTCTCCCGCCTCGGCCGCGACCGCGTCGTCGACGCCGACCGTGCGGCACAGCCCTTCACCGTCCACCTCGCGCTCGCCGACGGCACCGAGGAGCGGATCACCGCCCGCGCCGTCATCGACGCGTCCGGTACGTGGACCGGCCCCGGCCCGATCGGCGCCGACGGCCTCCCCGCACTCGGCGAGCGCGCGGCCACGGAGCGCATCTCGTACCGGGTGCCCGACCTCGACGACCCGGCCGTGCGCAGCCGGTACGCGGGCCGGCGCACCGCTGTCATCGGCTCCGGCGCCTCCGCGTTCACCGCCCTCGCGTATCTGGCCGGCCTCGCCGAGGACGTTCCCGGCACCCACGTCGTATGGATTCTGCGGCGCGGCATCAGCGGCTCCACCTTCGGCGGCGGCACCGCCGACCAGCTCCCGGCCCGCGGCGCCCTCGGCCTCGCTGCCAAGGAGGCCGTCGACGACGGACACGCCGACGCCGTCACCGGGTTCCGCACCACCGCCGTCGAGGGGTTCGGCGACCAACTGGTCCTCGTCGCGGAGGACGGCCGCCGCCTCGACCCCGTGGACGAGGTCATCGCCCTGACCGGCTTCCGCCCCGACACCGGAGTCCTGTCCGAACTGCGCCTCAACCTCGACGAGCGCCTCCAGGCCCCGGTGGAGCTCGCCCCGCTCATCGACCCCAATCAGCACTCCTGCGGCACCGTCTACCCGCACGGCGCCAAGGAACTGGCCCACCCGGAGCAGGACGTCTACGTCGTCGGCATGAAGTCCTACGGCCGCGCCCCGACCTTCCTCGCCATGACCGGCTACGAGCAGGTCCGCTCGGTCGCGGCCGCCCTCGCGGGCGACAGGGAAGCGGCCGAGCGCGTCGAACTGACCCTGCCGGAGACCGGTGTCTGCGGCGGCGCGGGACTCTTCGACGACCCGGACGCGGCCGCGGGTGAGAGCGGCGAGAGCGGCGGGGGCGGCTGCTGTACGGCTCCGGCTACGACTCCGGCTCCGGTTACGGCTCCGGCGGCTTCGCGCACCTTGCAGATCGGCGCCCCCAGCGGCTGTTGCTGAACATTCGGCTCAGTCCGTATCGGGCTCGGGCTCGGGGCGGCGGTATGCGTCGGGGACGACGGCGACCGGGCAGGGCGCGTAGTGCAGCATCGCGTGGTTCACCGGGCCCAAGTGGGTGCCGTGCCATCCGCCGGGCCGCCGCGCGCCGACGACCAGCAGTTCCGCACCCTCGGCGGCTTCGATCAATTCCTGGTGGACCGGCCCCTGCACCACCGACCTGTGGATGGTGACGTCCGGGGCACCGGTCCGGTCCAGCCCCGCCAGTACCTCTTCGAGGTGCTCCTCGGCCTGCCGGTGGTGCGCGGAGGCCGGGGAACCCGAGATGAGCGGATGGACCACCGCGTGGTGGGCGGGGCGGCGCCAGGCCCGTACGGCGACCAGTTCGCCGTGGCGCGAAGCGGCCTGGGCGAGGGCGAAGACGGCGGCCGCCGACGGTTCCGCGGCGTCGCTGATCCCGACCACGACGCGGCCGGACCGCGGCGGGGTGTCCGGTGTCCTCGCCGGGATCACCACGACCGGGCAGTGGGACCGGCCGGCGAGCGCGAGGCTGACGGACCCCAGGAGCATCCCGGCGATCCGGCCGCGGCCGCGGGAGCCGAGGACGACCATGGCCGCCTCGTGGCTCTCCCTGACGAGTGCGGCCACCGGGTCCTCGGGTTCCACGGAGGCCGCCACGGCCACCTCGGGCCCGAGCCGCTGGGCGCGTTCACGGGCGGTGGCGACGAGATGCTCGGCGAGGGCCTTTTCGGTGGGACGCTCGCTGTCGGAGGCGGGGTGCATGCCCTCGTAGCGTTCCCACAGCGAGGCGTGGACGACGCGCAGGGGATGCTGCGAGCGGGCCGCTTCCGCCGCCGCCCAGTCCAGGGCGCGGAGACTGCCCTCTGATCCGTCCACTCCGACGACTACGGGGAGCAGCATCGCTCCCACCGCCTTTCGTACGGATGTTCTACGGTTCGATGGTCAGTACCTGGCCCAGGGGGCGGCGCGGCGTACGTGGCCCCCTCGGTCCATATCCCAGGCGGACGATCATCTGGGCCTGTCCCGTGCCGAAGACCGGGTCGCGCAGCAGCCATCGCAGGTCCGGCCATTCGACGGGCTGGGCCGAGAACGAGGTGGACACCCGGTGGAGCGTGGCCGTGAGCAGGACGCGCTCCAGCGCCTGACCGGCGCGCAGCCAGTCCATGGCGTGGTCGCCCGGGGTGGTCAGCAGGGCCAGTTGCGGCCGCTTCTCGAACGGGACGCGTGGCCGGCCCGGGAGTACGCCGGTGTTCGCGAAGTCGCGGGTGGTGGCTCGTTCGGAGGCGTCGCGGGGGCCGAGGGCGTAGTCGGGGATTCCGTCGACGGGCGCCTCGGTCTTCGTGTTCCGGGTCCAGTGCTCCTGCTCCGCCTTCCGTGCCGGGTCCCCGCGGTTGTACCCCTCGGCGTCCCGGATCAGTTCGAGCACGGTCTCCAGATGCGGCGAGACCAGGAAGGTGAAGTCCGCGCCCTCGACCCGGGCCGCTTCGGTCAGGCGCGCGCGGACGTCCTCGGGGATCGGCTGCTCGTCGAACGGGTAGCGGCTGGTGTGCCGGTCCGGAATCGCGGGGTGGAGAGCGGCGAGCGCTTCGTCCTCGGGCTTGCGCGGAACGTGGGGGCGGACGCCGAACCGGACGGTGGCCAGTACGGCCGGGTCCGACGGTGCGGGCAGCAGCGCGGTGACCGCCTCCAGGCCGTGGTGGGCGGCGGACACCCGCAGATTCAGCAGGGCCGCGCCGCACCCCACGTGCAGTGCACGGGTGGCGGGGTCGGCCTCCGGCAGTGCACGGCGGAGATCTGCCAGGAGCGTGAGGGTCCGGCCGGCGCGGGTGTAGCGGAACTGCCAGGGCTGGGCGTTGTGCATGGAGGGGGCGGCGGTGGCATCGGCGACCAGGCCGGTCAGCGTCGTGTCCTCGAGTGACTGGCTGAGCATCGGGACCCCCGGGAGATCGGGAACGGTCGATGTGTCTCTCCAGCATGGAACAGATCTCGTCCCGGTGGGATGGGCCGTTCGTCCCGCCGCGGGCTCCGGACGGCCCTCGCGCCCCGTACGGCCGCGCAACCGCGCAGCCGACTCGTTGCGACGCGTCGCAACGCCGGGACCACTGGGACTGCTGGGACGTCGTGACGCTGCAACGTCGTACGGTGTCACGCCGCGCCCCTGCGCCGGAACCGTGATGCCATGAAAAGGAGCCCCTGACGAAGGGACCCCCGATCATGGCAGCCGCACTGTCCCCGGCACCGTGCCTGCGTTCCGTGCGGGCCGTGGTCTTCGACACGGACGGAGTGATCACCGACTCCGCCCGGAGCCACGCCGCAGCCTGGAAGAAGGCGTTCGACGCCTGTCTGTCGGCCGTCGGGGGGCAGCGGCCCTTCGATGCCGTCGACGACTACCTGCGGCACGTCGACGGCCGCTCGCGGAGGGACGGTGCGGCGGCGTTCCTGGCATCGAGGGGGCTGGACCTCCCCGAAGGAAGCCCCGACGACCCGCCCGGAACCGCGACCGTGTGGGCGATCGCGGCCCGCAAGGACGAGCTGTTCACGCAGAGCCTGCGTACCGACCCCATCGACGTCTGGCCCGGCACGGTCCGCCTCCTCGACGTGCTGCGCGGCGAACGGATGCCGTGCGCCGCCGTATCCGCGTCCCGGCACGCGACGGAACTGCTGTCGCGGGCCGGCCTCATCGACCGGTTCGACGCCGTGGTCGACGGGAACGAGGCGCATCGGCTGCGGCTGCCGGGAAAGCCGGACCCCGCGCTCTTCGTCGAAGCGGCGAGGCGCCTGCGGGTCCCGGTCCGGGACACGGCCGTGGTGGAGGACGCGCTGGCCGGGGTCGAGGCCGGGCGCCGGGGCGGCTTCGGACTCGTGGTCGGCGTGGACCGTACGGGCGGCCCCACCAGCGCCGCCGAACTGCGCGGCCACGGTGCCGACCTCGTGGTGTCCGATCCGGGGGACCTGCTGACGGCCGGTGACGGCTGATGACGTCGGCCTGGACCTGGTTGTACGAGGGATACGACCCGAGGGAGGAACGGCTGCGGGAGGCGCTGTGCACGCTCGGCAACGGGTACTTCGCCACCCGCGGAGCCGCATCCGAGACACCTGTGACACCTTCGACGCCCGAGACGTCGTCCGAGCCGTGGCCGCACTACCCCGGCACCTACGTGGCGGGCTGCTACAACCGGCTGACCTCCACGGTGCGGGGTCGCCGGGTCGAGAACGAGGACCTGGTCAACCTCCCGAACTGGCTGCCGCTGCACTATCGCATCCACCCTGCCGGTGCCACGCCGGGACCGTGGCTCACCCCGGACCACGAACACCTCGTGGAACACGGTCGGTCACTCGATCTGCGCGACGGCACGCTGACCCGCCGGTCCGTCTACGAGGACGCGGCGGGCCGGCGGCTGCACGTGGAGCAGTGCCGTCTGGTGCACATGGGCGATCCGCATCTCGCCGCCCTGCACACGGTGTTCTGGGCGGAGGGGTGGGCGGGCGTGATCGAGGTGGAGGCGGGGATCGACGGCGGCGTCCGCAACTGCGGCGTCGCGCGGTACCGGGATCTGTCGGACCAGCACCTCACCGGCTGGGTGACCGGCGCGGACGAGGACGGTGTGGTGTCGCTGAAGTGCCGCACGGTGGAGTCGGACATCGGTGTCGCGCTGGCGGCCCGCACGCTGGCGGTGTACGGCGGTGAACCCGGCCCCGACGCCGGCCCCGGCCCTGGACCCGATTCGCACCCCCGCCCCCGGCAGACGGAGAAGACGGTCTTCCAACGGCTGGTGCTGCCGCTGAACCCGGACTCCGACATCACCGCCACCGTCGCCGTCGACAAGACGGTGGCCCTCCACACCACCCGCGACCTCGCGATCGGCAGCCCGCTGCGGGCAGCCGTGGCCGCGGTGCGAAGGGCCCCGGACTTCGCGCAGCTGCTGTCCTCGCACCGGCAGGCCTGGGCCGATCTGTGGGGGCAGGTCCGGCTGGACGTCCCGGGCGAAGCGGGACGCGTTCTCCGGCTGCACCTCTTCCACGTACTGCAGACGCTCTCCCCGCACACCGCCGGACTCGATGTCGGCGTACCGGCCCGAGGGCTGCACGGCGAGGCGTATCGCGGCCATGTCTTCTGGGACGAGCTGTTCGTACTGCCGTTCCTGAATCTGCATCTCCCGGAAGTCTCCCGGGGCCTCCTCGACTACCGCTACCGGAGGCTGCCCGCAGCCTGCCGAGCGGCGCGCGAGGCCGGCCGGGCGGGGGCGATGTATCCCTGGCAGAGCGCCGCCGACGGACGCGAGGAGACCCAGGAACTCCATCTCAACCCGCACTCGGGGCGCTGGCTGCCCGACCGCTCCCGGCTGCAGCACCACGTCGGCTCCGCCGTCGCGTACAACGTGTGGCAGTACTGCCAGGCCACCGGGGACACCGAGTACCTGTACTCCAGGGGTGCGGAGATGTTGCTGCAGATCGCCAGGTTCTGGGCGGACAGCGCCGCATGGGACGAGTCCCTGGCCCGGTATCGCATCCGTGGTGTCGTCGGGCCGGACGAGTACCACGACGCCTATCCGGGAACGGAGGCGGCGGGCCTCGACGACAACACGTACACGAACGTGACAGCGGCCTGGGTTCTGTCACGTTCGACGGAGCTGTACCGGGCCCTGCCCGAGACACGGCGTCGGCGGCTGTGCGACCGGATGCGTCTCGATGCCGCCGAACCGGAACGCTGGGAGGACATCTCCCGCCGGCTGCATGTGCCGTATCACCGGGGCGTCATCAGCCAGTTCGCCGGTTACGGGGAGCTGGAGGAGTTCGACTGGGAGGGGTACCGGAGGCGGTACGGGGACATCCGGCGGCTGGACCGGATCCTGGAGGCGGAGGGCGACACGGTCAACCGCTACCAGGCGTCCAAGCAGGCCGACGTGCTGATGCTCGGCTACCTCTTCTCGCCGGAAGAACTCGCGGGCCTCTTCCGGCGGCTCGGGTACCCGCTGGACGAGGACACCTGGCGCGCCACCGTCGACTACTACCTCGCTCGTACGAGCCACGGCTCCACGCTCAGCTCCCTGGTCCATGCCTGGGTGCTGGCCCGGGTACGCCGCGAGGCGGCGTGGAAGTACTGCGAGGAGGCCCTGACCGGGGACGTGGCCGACATCCAGGGCGGCACCACCGAAGAAGGCATCCACCTGGGGGCGATGGCGGGCACCCTCGACTTCGTACAGCGCGGAATGACGGGACTGGAGACCCGCGACGACGCACTGTGGCTCGCGCCGGCCCCGCTGCCGCAGCTTTCGAAATTCGGGGTACGGATCCGGTTCCGCCGCCACTGGGACGTGGACCTGCGCCTCCGTTCCCAGCGGCTCCGGATCGCCGTACCGGACTCGCACCACCCGGCCGTCCGGGTCGTCCTGGGAGGCCACACCCATGTGATCACACCCGGTACGGCCCGATGGCTCGATCTGCCCCCGACCCGGCACAGCCCTCCACCGCCGGGCCCTTAGCCGCCCGGCCCTCGGCGTCGGGCGAGTCCGCACAGACCGCCCGGCCGGACGAGTCCGCACAGTCCCCCCGGTCCGACGGCCGGGTCACCCCGAGCCGTGTGACCAGGTGGTGCCAGCCTTCCTCCAGGCGCTCCAGCGGTATGCCGCGCTCCTGCGTGAGGTGGTGGACGAGAGCGGTGTCGATGGACGCGAGCAGGGTGTGCGCGAGCAGGTCCGGGTCGCCCGCCACCTGCGCCCCACGCAGCAGCATCGTGATGTGGCTGAGCCGCAGACGGCTCGCCGGGACGGTGTAGGTGCGCAGCGGGTCGGTCCGGCCGGCCAGGATCAGGGGGTGGTGATCGCGTTCGTGGCGCAGGACGGCGGGCCCGAAGGCGTGCAGCCGCTCCGCCGCGGGCGCGTCGGGGCCCAGGGGCGGCGGCCCCGAGAGGAAGGCGGCCTGCAACTGCACCTCCCGGTGGTCCAGGAGTGCGATCAGGAGCCCCGCGCGGTCGCCGAAGCGCCGGAAGACGGTGCCTTTGCCGACTCCCGCGGCGGCAGCCACCGACTCCATGGTCAGGTTCGCCGCTCCGCACTGGGTCATCAGCCGGGAGGCCGCGTCCAGCAGGCGGGTGCGATTGCGTGCGGCGTCCGCCCGTAGCTGCGGCGGTTCATCGGTCGGGGCGAGGGGGAGAGTCGCCCGTGCCTCGCCGGGGTCGGACGGTCTGAGCGGCGGGATATCGGGACCGGTCATGGACTCAGAGTAGCGCCCGGAGGGGAAAAGTGGACCGCGGTCCGGTTAAGTGGTACAAATTTCAACGGACCCTGGTCCGCTTGAAACCGTTCCGAAGTCTCCGCCCTCTGGGAGTTCCTCATGTCTGTACGCATCCTCGCGCTCGTCGGCAGCCTCCGCGCCGGCTCGCACAACCGCCAGCTCGCCGAAGCCGCCGCCAAGCACGCCCCCGAGGGCGTCGACATCGAGCTGTACGAGGGCCTGGCCGACGTGCCCTTCTACAACGAGGACACCGATGTCGAGGCAGGCGTCCCGGCCGCTGCCGTCCAGCTGCGCGAGGTGGCCGGCCGGGCCGACGCCTTCCTGCTGTTCTCGCCCGAGTACAACGGCACCATGCCGGCCGTCCTGAAGAACGCCATCGACTGGCTGTCCCGCCCGTTCGGTGCCGGCGCCATCTCCGGCAAGCCGGTCGCCGTGGTCGGCACCGCCTTCGGTCAGTACGGCGGCGTGTGGGCGCAGGACGATGCCCGCAAGTCCGCCGGGATCGCGGGCGGTGTGGTCCTGGAGGACGTCAAGCTGTCCATCCCCGGCTCCGTGACGCGCTTCGCGGACACGCACCCCGCCGATGACGCCGAGGTCGTCACCGCGCTCACCGAGGTCATCCGCCAGGTGACCGAGCAGGCCGCGTCCGCCGCTGCCTGATCCCGCCACGTGCGGCGGCGGCCCGCCGAGGATGCCGCGCCGCCGCCGCACGAAGCCGTACCGCGCAAGCGCGGGCGGGCCCGGCTCATCGGCCACTCCGTCCCGAACGCCCGCCCCGGCCCGCGAGGAACTCCTGGTTCAGGGCCACACCAGGCAGTACGCCTGATGCCCCGCATCGTGCAGGCGGTGGCTGAAGTCCTGCCATTCGTGCAGCAGTTGATAGACGTTGAACGCGTCGCGCGGGCCGCCCCGGTCCGGGACCGTGGACCAGATGAAGGCTGCGGCGCCCACCGACTCGTCGCCGACGCCGCGCAGCGGGTCGACGACCGTCATCGGAAGCTTGACCACCGCGTAATCGGGGTGGAGTACGACCAGTTCCAGCGGGGGGACCTTGTGCAGGGGTACGCCCTGGATGCCGGTGAGGATCATCGCCGCCACCGTCTCCGGCTTGATCTTCGTGAACATGCCGCCCATGCCCAGTTCGTCGCCCCCGAGCTCCTCGGGGCGCATCGAAATGGGCACGCGTGCCGCAGTGGCCCCGTCGGGGGCACCGAAGTACTTGTAGGTCACCCCCACCCGGCCACTACTCCTGCTTCCGGCTCCGCCACCCTGCGCACCACCGGCCTGTATGCCCTGTCTGCGCTCTGCCTCACGCCGGTGCCGACCCCGCCGGGCAGGCTCGGGCCCCAAGTCGTCGGTCCCTTCGCCCACTCCGCCACCGCGATGCATATCTCATCCACCCGACTACTACTTAGGAGACGCAGCCCCCGCCGCGCAACCCGATCATCGTGTCAGTGACCTCCCCCACGGGCGCGCGGTGAAACACCTGTCCGCAAGACCGTCCGTGGCTCGGACACCATGGCTTGTGTGAGCTTTCCCTGTGTCGCCCAGTTTCGCAGACGCGAGGGGGCCGATGCCCGGTCGTCGCGCGACGGATGTGCTCGCCGGGCTTTCGGTGGCCGGAATCTTTCGCGCCCGGCCGTGTACGGGCGCTGTCCTACCCTGGGGAGGTCACTAGCCCCCCGGAGTCGGAGAAGTCGCAGGTCATGACCGAACTGCCTTATCAATATGAAGCCCCAGTTTCGCAGACGCTTTTCGACCGCGCGTCCCTCGTGACGCCCGGCGGCGTCAACTCTCCCGTCCGTGCCTTCCGGGCCGTGGGCGGTACGCCCCGCTTCATGGTGTCCGGTACCGGTCCGTACCTCACCGACGCCGACGGCCGTGAGTATGTCGACCTCGTGTGCTCGTGGGGGCCGATGATCCTCGGCCATGCCCACCCCGAGGTCATCGCCGCGGTCCAGGAGGCGGTCGGCCGCGGCACCTCGTTCGGTACGCCCGGGGAGGGCGAGGTCGCGCTCGCCGAGGAGATCGTGGCCCGGGTCGAGCCCGTGGAGCAGCTGCGGCTGGTGTCGTCCGGCACCGAGGCGACCATGTCCGCGATCCGTCTCGCCCGCGGGTTCACCGGCCGGGCCAAGGTGGTGAAGTTCGCCGGCTGCTACCACGGCCACGTCGACGCGCTGCTCGCCGCCGCCGGGTCCGGGGTCGCGACCTTCGGCCTTCCGGACACCCCGGGGGTCACCGGCGCCCAGGCCGGCGACACGATCGTGCTGCCGTACAACGACCTGGACGCCGTGCGGGAGGCGTTCGCCGCGCAGCCCGGCGAGATCGCCTGCGTCATCACCGAGGCGTCGCCGGGCAACATGGGTGTCGTACCGCCGCTGGACGGTTTCAACGCCGGGCTCAAGGAGATCTGCGCCGCCAACGGTGCGCTCTACATCTCCGACGAGGTCATGACCGGATTCCGTACCTCGAAGGCCGGCTGGTTCGGCGTCGACGGGGTGCGGCCCGACCTGATGACCTTCGGCAAGGTCATGGGCGGCGGCTTCCCGGCCGCGGCCTTCGGCGGGCGTGCGGACGTGATGGCGCACCTCGCCCCGGCCGGCCCCGTCTACCAGGCGGGCACCCTCTCCGGGAACCCGGTCGCCACCGCCGCCGGTCTCGCGCAGCTGCGGCTGCTCGACGACGCGGCGTACGCCAAGGTGGACGCGGTCTCCGCGGAGATCCGCGGCCTGGTCAGCGAGGCGCTCGCCAAGGAAGGCGTGGCGCACACCGTGCAGACGGCGAGCAACATGTTCTCCGTCTTCTTCACCGACGGGCCGGTGCGGAACTACGAGGACGCGAAGCAGCAGGAAGCTTTCCGCTTCACCGCCTTCTTCCACTCGCTGCTGTCGCAGGGCGTCTACCTGCCGCCGTCCGCCTTCGAGTCCTGGTTCGTCTCCACGGCCCACGACACGCAGGCCGTCGAGCGCATCGCCGCCGCCCTGCCCGCCGCTGCCCGCGCCGCATCGGAGGCCACCGCATGAGCGGGAACGGACCCCGCAAGGACGTCACCGTCGTCCATCTGATGCGCCACGGAGAGGTGCACAACCCGGAGGGCGTGCTGTACGGGCGCCGCCCCGGCTACCACCTCTCCGAGCTGGGCCGGCAGATGGCGGACCGGGTCGCCGAGCACCTGAAGGACCGCGACATCACCCATGTCGTCGCCTCCCCGCTGGAGCGGGCCCAGGAGACCGCCACGCCGATCGCCAAGACGCACGGCCTCGACCTGGCCACCGACGAGCGGCTCATCGAGGCCGCCAACGTCTTCGAGGGCAAGACCTTCGGGGTCGGTGACGGGGCGCTGCGCAAGCCGGACAACTGGAAGCACCTGACGAATCCGTTCCGGCCGTCGTGGGGCGAGCCGTACATCGAGCAGGTCGTACGGATGATGGGCGCCCTGGACGCCGCGCGTGACGCGGCGCGCGGTCACGAGGCGGTGTGTGTCAGCCATCAGCTGCCGATCTGGATCGTGCGGAGCTTCGTGGAGCGGCGGCGGCTGTGGCACGACCCGCGCAAGCGGCAGTGCACGCTCGCGTCGCTGACCAGCTTCACGTACCAGGGCGACAAGATCGTGTCGGTCGGGTACGCGGAGCCGGCGCGGGATCTGGTGCCGGCTCATCTGCGGGCCGGGGCGAAGCCGGTGAAGGGGAAGTCGAAGGCGTTCGGCGCGTAGCCGGCCCGGGGCCGGCGGTGGGGGTGCGCCGGGCCCCGGCCTGCCGGTCTTCCCGGTCGTCCGGTTGCCGTTCTGTCCTCAATCGCCGGACGGGCTTGATTTTCCGCCCGTCCGGCGATTTTTGCTGCCGTCCCGAGGCAGGCGATTCTGCTGCCGCCTCGGGACCGGGGACCGAGTCCCCTTCAGCGGTTGATCACTTCGTCGGCGGTTGAGCCCTGCTCCCGCCGCGGCCGGCTCGCTCAGCCATACGTTCGGTCACGGCCGAGGTCTGGTCGCGCAAAGAAAAATATGCTAATCAGAGGAACCTCTGCGCTGCTTCCCTCATCTAAGCCTTTGTCAGTTTGTATGGACTTGAGGCAAGGCGACCGCAGATGGGGAACTCATGCGCGACATCAGCCGAAGGGGTCTGCTCGGAGCCGGGCTTGGGGCCGCGGCCGCCATCGGTCTGACGGGGTGCGGTTCCTCCGGCACGGGCCGGCCGGGCGCTGATACGGGGGAGAAGGGCGCCGACGGGCACACCCGGGGGACCGGGCCCGCCAAGAAGGACGTCCGGGAGATCGGCGACGGTTCCACCGCGGACACCGGGAAGCAGCCGCACCAGCCCGCCGCGCCGGTTCCGCTCGAACCCGGGCAGAAGCCGCCGCAGTTCGTGATCTTTTCCTGGGACGGGGCGGGCGAGGTCGGCAACGGGCTCTTCCCGCGCTTTCTGGAACTCGCCAAGGATCACAACGCGGCGATGACCTTCTTCCTCTCCGGCATCTATCTGCTGCCCGAGTCCAAGAAGACCGTCTACCGGCCGCCCAACAACCCGGTCGGCGCTTCCGACATCGGATATCTCACCGATGACCACATCAAGCAGACGCTGAAGTACGTCCGGCAGGCCTGGCTCGACGGGCACGAGATCGGCACCCACTTCAACGGACATTTCTGCGGCGGTTCCGGATCGGTCGCGAACTGGTCGCCCTCCCAGTGGCGGAGCGAAATCGATCAGGCGGTCTCCTTCGTCACCGAATGGCGCACCAACACCGGCTGGACCGACCTCGATCCGCTGCCTTTCGACTACCGTAAGGAACTGGTCGGCGGCCGCACTCCCTGCCTGCTCGGCCAGGACAATCTGCTGCCCACGGCGCGCAAGCTCGGCTGGCGCTACGACGCCAGCTCGCCCGGTGGCACTCAGGTGTGGCCCCAGAAGCGTCAGGGCCTCTGGGACCTGCCGCTGCAGGGCATGCCGTTCCCGGGGCACTCCTTCGAAGTCCTTTCGATGGACTACAACATCCTCGCCAACCAGTCGCTGAATTCGACCAAGGGCATGCCCTCGCGTTATCCGGGCTGGCGCAAGCAGGCCACCCAGTCGTATCTCGCCGGTTTCAGCCGTGCGTACACGACGAATCGCGCGCCCTTCTACGTCGGAAACCACTTCGAGGAGTGGAACGGCGGCATCTATATGGATGCGGTCGAGGAAGCGCTCAAGAAAATCGCGGGGAAGCCGGATGTGCGGCTCGTCTCCTTCAAACAGTTCGTCGACTGGCTCGACGTCCAGACCCCGGCCGTGCTCGACAAGCTCCGTACGCTGAGCGTCGGACAGGCGCCCGAAGGCGGCTGGAACGCTTTCTTTAAACGGGCCTGACAACGGGCTTTACGGGCACCGAGGGGGGTGCCCGAGATCGCCGCAACCGCCATGCGAAACTTTTCACATGAGCTATGGCCGCGCACCTCGACGCCGCTTCACCCTGCTCGCCGCCCCCGCAGCGGTCGTCGCACTCGCACTCACGCTGACGGCGTGCGGTGGCGACGACAACAAGGTGGGTGGCGGCGGCAATACGAACTTCGTCACGGGCAGTGGCGGAATCTCCACCGTGGCCAAGGGCGACCGCAAGGCCGCCCCGAAGCTCGACGGTGAGACCCTCGACGGCAAGCAGCTCGACGTCGCCGACTACAAGGGCAAGGTCGTCGTACTGAACATGTGGGGCTCGTGGTGCGGGCCCTGCCGTCTGGAGGCCCAGTACTTCGCGAGGGTGGCGAAGGAGACGAAGGACAAGGGCGTCCAGTTCGTCGGGATCAACACGCGCGACGCCCAGAAGGGCCCCGCGCTGAGCTTCGAGAAGGATTACGGGGTCCCCTACCCGAGCCTCTTCGATCCGACCGGCAAGCTCATGCTCCGCTTCCCCAAGGGCACGCTGCGTCCGCAGGCCATTCCGTCGACCGTGGTGCTCGACCGGGACGGGAAGATCGCCGCTCGTTCCCTGACCGCGCTCGACTCCGACAAGCTGCACAAGATGATCGACCCGCTGATCGCGGAGAAGTGATTCCGTGCTCACCCTTGCCGCGCTCCAGGGCGAGAACCTGACCGTCCAGAACGGGGCGTTGGTCGTCGCCCTGCCCATCGCCGTACTCGGCGGACTCGTCTCGTTCTTCTCGCCGTGCGTCCTGCCGCTCGTGCCCGGCTATCTCTCGTACGTCACCGGCGTCACCGGTACGGACCTGGCGCAGGCCAGGCGGGGGCGGATGGTCGCGGGCGCCTCGCTCTTCGTGCTCGGCTTCACCGCCGTGTTCGTCTCCGGCGGCGCGCTCTTCGGCTTCTTCGGCCAGACCCTCCAGGAGCACAGCGGGACGCTCTCCAAAATCCTCGGTGTGCTGATGATCCTGATGGGGATCTTCTTCATGGGCCTGATGCCGTGGATGACGCAGCGCGAATTCCGTATCCACAAGAGACCGGTGACCGGCCTGGTGGGCGCACCGCTGCTGGGCGCCCTCTTCGGGATCGGCTGGACCCCGTGCCTCGGCCCGACGCTCAGCTCGGTGAGTTTCCTCGCGATGCAGCAGGGCACCGCCGGACGCGGGGCGATACTGACCGTCGCGTACTGCCTCGGGCTCGGTCTGCCCTTCGTGCTCGCGGCGGTCGCCTTCCGCAAGGCGCTCGGCGCCTTCGGCTGGGTCAAGCGCCACTACGCATGGGTCATGCGGATCGGCGGCGTCATGATGATCGCGACCGGGCTGCTCCTGCTGACCGGCGTCTGGGACACCATGATGCAGGAATTGCAGGGCTGGTCCAACGGCTTCACTGTGGGGATCTGAGTTCCATGAGCGACACCAAGTCCAACCCGGCCCCGGAGCGCGAGCACCGGGACGAGCGGGAGATCCGGGACGAGCAGGACCGGGAGAACGCCCGCGAACTGGGCGCGGCCGGCTCCCAGCTCTCGACCGCCCCGCGCGAGGAGGCCGCGGCCACCCTGCCGGCCATGGGCGTCATCGGCTGGGCCCGCTGGTTCTGGCGGCAGCTCACCTCGATGCGGGTCGCGCTGATCCTGCTCTTCCTGCTGTCGCTCGGTGCCATCCCCGGCTCGCTGATCCCGCAGAACAGCGTGGACGAAACGAAGGTGCAGACCTTCAAGGACGCCCACACCACCGTCACGCCGATCTACGAGAAGCTCCAGTTCTTCGACGTCTACAGCTCGGTGTGGTTCTCCGCGATCTACATCCTGCTGTTCGTCTCGCTCATCGGCTGCATCGTGCCGCGCACCGGCCAGTTCATCGACCAGCTGCGCAGCCGCCCGCCGGGCGCCCCCAAGCGCCTGACCCGGCTGCCCGCGTACACCACGTGGCGCACCGAGGCCGAGCCCGAGCAGGTCCGCGAGGCCGCGCTCGCCATGATGCGCAGGCGCCGCTACCGCGCGCACACCGCGGGGGACGCGGTCGCCGCCGAGAAGGGCTATCTGCGCGAGGCCGGGAACCTGATCTTCCACATCGCGCTGATCGTGATGCTGGTGGCCTTCGCCTTCGGACAGCTCTTCAAGTTCGAGGGCGCCAAGCTGATCGTCGAGGGCGACGGCTTCTCCAACACGCTGCCCCAGTACGACGACTTCAAGTCCGGTTCGCTGTTCGACACCGACGAGCTCGCCCCGTTCAGCTTCAAGCTCGACAAGTTCATCGGCACGTACGAGCGCAACGGCCCCCAGATCGGTACGCCCCGGACCTACGAGGCCCATGTGACGTACTCGAAGGGCGCCTACGGCAAGCCGCGGAAGACCGTCATCAAGGTCAACGAACCGCTGGTCGTCGACGGCACGAAGGTCTACCTGAACGCGCACGGCTACGCGCCCGTCGTCTCTGTCAAGGACGGCAGCGGCAAGGAGGTCTACCGGAACGCCGTGCCGCTGCTGCCCATCGACAACAACGTCACCTCGACCGGCGCGATCAAGGTCATGGACGGCTACCGCGACAAGAACGGCAAGAAGACCCAGCTGGGCTTCCAGGCCTTCTTCGTGCCGACCTTCGCGGGCGACGGCAAGGGCACGATGTTCTCGCAGTTCCCGGCCGCCGACATGCCGGTGCTCGCCCTCAACGGCTACCAGGGCAGCCTCGGCGTCGACTCCGGACTGCCGCAGAACGTGTACCAGCTGGACAGGTCCAAGATGACGGAGTTCAAGGACAGCAAGGGCAAGCAGCTCAAGCAGCGGCTGGCGGTCGGCGACACGATGAAGCTTCCCGACGGCGCCGGTTCGATCACCTTCGAGGGCGTCGAGGAGTGGGCCAGCTTCCAGATCTCCGAGCAGCCCGCCAGCGGCTGGGCGCTCACCGGGGCCGTCGCCGCGATCGCCGGACTCGCGGGTTCCCTGTTCATCCAGCGGCGCCGGGTCTGGGTGCGGGCCGTACGCGGTGCGGACGGCGTCACCGTCGTCGAAATGGCGGGTCTCGGCCGCAGCGAGTCCGCGAAGCTTCCCGAGGAGCTGGCCGATCTCGCGGTCACGCTATTCGCCGTGGCGCCCACCGCGCCCGGCCCCGACACCGACCCCGGATCCGACCCCGGCTCCGCTTCCGACTCCGACTCCGTCGAAGAATCCTCCGTAGAACCTGCCGAAGGGGCTGAGAAGTGAATCTCGCCGCCGCTACCAACGAGAACCTGGCGCACACCAGCAATGTGCTGATCTATTCGTCGATGGCCGTCTACACCCTGGCCTTCTTCGCGCACATCGCGGAATGGGTGTTCGGCAGCCGCAGCAAGGTCGGCCGCACCGCCGCCGCCCTGACCGACGCCGAGGCCCAGGGCGCCGGGGCCTCGGTGAAGGTGCAGGTCGCGCAGCAGGGCGGCGCCACCGCCGTACTGGACCGCCCGAAGATCATCACGCGCTCCGCTGCCGGTTCCCGCGACGTCCCGGACGGGCCCGGCGCGGCCGGTGGCACGTTCAAGGGCGACCTGTACGGACGCATGGCGGTCTCCATGACCGTGCTCGCCTTCCTCGTGCAGGCCGGCGGAGTCCTCGCCCGCGCGCTGTCCGTGCAGCGTGCCCCGTGGGGCAACATGTACGAGTTCTCCATCACCTTCTCCACGGTGGCGGTCGGCGCGTACCTGACCCTCCTCGCGCTGAAGAAGAACGTCCGCTGGATGGGGCTGCTCCTGGTCACCACCGTCCTGCTGGACCTCGGCATCGCGACCACGGTGCTCTACACCTCCAGCGACCAGCTGGTGCCCGCACTGCACTCGTACTGGCTGTGGATCCACGTCTCCACCGCCATCATCTGCGGCGCCGTCTTCTACATCGGCGCGGTCGCCACCCTGCTCTACCTCTTCCGTGACAGCTACGAGAGCAAGCTCGCCAACGGCGTGCAGCCCGGTTCGTTCGCGCAGTCCGTGCTCTCCCGGCTGCCCGCCGCCGCGACGCTCGACAAGTTCTCGTACCGCATCAACGCCGCCGTCTTCCCGCTGTGGACGTTCACGATCATCGCGGGCGCCATCTGGGCGGGCGACGCATGGGGCCGCTACTGGGGCTGGGACCCCAAGGAGGTCTGGTCCTTCATCACCTGGGTCGCGTACGCCTGCTACCTGCACGCCCGCGCCACCGCCGGCTGGAAGGGCCGCAAGGCCGCCTACCTGGCCCTCATCGCCTTCGGCTGCTGGCTCTTCAATTACTACGGCGTGAACATCTTCGTCACCGGCAAGCACTCCTACGCCGGGGTCTGACCGGCGCCCGCCCCGTACGGGTGCGGATCCCGGTCCACCGGGCCACGCTGGAACCATGACCGATGCGACCCCCGTCATCGAGCGTGGCACCAGCGAGACCCACGGTGACCTGAACATTCTGCGGTTCCTGCTCCGGCTGCCCCACCCCGTTCCACGGGTGTGGGCAGCCGTTGCCAGTTCCGAGGGGCTGGCCGGCTGGCTCGGCGCCGCCGATCCGTTCGAACCGCGCATCGGTGGCGCGATCACACTGCGCCGGCTGACCACCGACCGGGACGGGCACGCCTCGGCCGCCTCCGGCACCGTCACCGCCTGGGACGTCGAGCGGGTCGCCGAATACACCCTCGAAGGGGCCCACGGCCGCATCCGCTTCCACCTGGAGCCACCGCGCGGCGACCATGTGCTGCTGCGCTTCAGGCACGAGTTCCGGGGCGACGACGCGCTGTGCCTGGACCGCCTCGCCGAATGGCACGACCACTTCCGCTACCTCGTGGACGCGCTCGACGGCTACCCCGCCGACTGGACGAGATGGACCCCGGTCCGGTGGGCGGAGCTGCGCGAGGAGTACGCGGCCGAGCCGTGACGCGGCGTCACGGCGCCGAGGACGGCGGCAGGCACCTCGGGTCGGGCGGCGTTCCCTCCGGCCAGGCGATCGCCACGAACCGCTGACGGGCGTCCTCGGGCGCCAGCTCCACCACCGGCACCGCCTTGTTGTACGGGTTCCCGTGGTTGTCCAGGCAGATCCAGCCGCCGGCCCCCGACACCCGCAACGGACCCTTCACCCGCGGCCACTGCTCACCCACGTCCGCGGGCTGCGGCAGCCGCTTGTCCTCCGGGGTCGCCTGGCGGACGGCGTGCACGGCCAGCGACATCGCGTCGTGCGCGATGATGATCTGGCCGTCGGTCAGATCCTGGTGACGGGCCGGACCGATCGGGCCCACGGGCTTCTTCGCCACCGTGGCCAGCAGTTCCAGGAAGCTCCGGTAGTCCGCCGCGGAGCCGCCGGTCGCCGCGCCGCCCTTGTCCTTCGCCGCCGTCCAGGCGTCCGGGTGTGCCAGTGAGGCGTAGCGGACCGTCACCTTGCGGCGCAGCGCGTCCCGGTCGAGCTTCTTGTCGTTGCCGAGGTACGAGCCCTCGTCGCCGGTCAGGATGGTGAACGGGCGGCTCTGGCAGCCCCGGGCCCCCAGCGCGTTGATGAACTGCCGCAGCTGGGTGTGGCGTCCGGCGAAGAACACCGTCTCCGCGTCCGTGTCACAGATGATGTGCGTGATCTGCTGGAACGTATTGGCCGTGGTGCCCTCGTCGTTGGGGTCCTCGCGCGAGGTGAACAGTTCCGGCTCGTACTGCGTGCCCTTCACCAGCGAGGTGAACGCCGCCCGCAGCGTGTCCGTGTAGTGGTCCCCGGTACGGGTGTCCTGGACCAGCAGCGCCTTGTCGGCCTTCACCTGCCCGAAGTGCGCCAGCGCCCGCGCCTCGTCCCGGTTGGTCGGCGATACGCGGGCCAGCCCGGGGAACGGGTCGCCGCCCGGGCCGTTGGCGATGTCGTCGGCGGTGATGGTGGTGCCGACGACCGCGATGTGCGCGGCGGTCAGCTCCTTGAGCGCCGCTCTGACCGGCGTACTGCTGGTGGCGACCCCCGACACGGCCCGCAGGTGGTCCGGGGCGCCGGTCATCGTCTTCAGCCGGTCCACCGCGGGCTTCCACAGCAGGTTGTTCTTTCCCGTGTTCGCGAGCACGATGCGGATCTTGGGCACCTGCTCGTTCGACAGATGATTGGCCCGGTACTGGGCGGCGAACGCGCCCTGCAGTTCGCGCCGCATCTTCGTCTGCATGGCCTCGTCCGTCGACGTCAGCGGCAGCAGCAGCGCGACCGTCGCGTACCGGCCCGGCTTCAGGGTGGCGTTCTCCCGGGCGATGGCCGCCGCGACCTCGGTCAGCTTCGACCGCCCGAAGTCGTAGCCGTCACTGGAGATGCCGATGCACTCGTCGCTGCCCTGCGGCCGCTCGACCCCCGTCGCGCAGGAGCGGTCCTCGGGTTCGGTGAGCCGGCCGATGCTGTACCAGCCGGACGTGAAGAGCAGGGCGCCGGCCACCACCGTGGTGACGACCTTCTGCCGCGCCGTGTACCAGACGCGATACCGCAGCGGATTACGCATCCGAGCCACCGTCCCCCCGTCGCTGCCCGTCCCGGCTTCCGCCCGTGCCCGGCGGCATGGACAGCGGGTGCCAGGCCCTGATGTCCCGCGGCCAGTGCGTCGCCGCGTCCCACAGCACACTGTTGCCCGTCGGATGCCTGCCGGACAGTTGTCGCAGTTCGTGCGCCATCTTGTCGATCACCTCTTCGTCCGGGAGAGCCAGTGGATCGGACAGCAGCCATACGGCGTGCAGCAGCCTGCGCAGCCGCAACTGGAGCTCCACGGCCTGCTCGCCGAGCCCCTGGAGCCCCGTCTCCTCGTCCGGCAGCGAACCGGACTCCTCCCGGCCGAGCGCGACCGCCCGCCGCGGATCGGGACCGGCATGGCCGGGCGGATGCGGATACGGTGCCGAGGCGATGAACCGCAGCGAGTCGAGCCACGCCGTCACATTCCGCTCGGTGAACCGCTCCCGCAGATGCGTCACGCAGTTCCCCGTGCTGCCCAGCACCAGCTCCTGGTGCAGCTGATGCGGGACGCTCCGGCAGTGGCCCCCGGGCGCGTACTCCGCACGCAGGGTCCCATGCACCGCACGCCACGCCGCGTAGTCCGGATGGTCGTTGTCCTGGAACCGCAGCCGGTGCAGCAGCAGCGACCGCAGCAGCGGGTCGGCGACGAAGTACTCGGGGCCGACCGGCCAGTCCTGCGCCCGCAGCACATCCCGTACCCGCAGGGCGACATCGCCGTCCAGCGACCGGCCGCGCAGCCGGGCCGTGGCCAGCAGCCGTGCCGAGTCCTCACCGTGGGCGGCGGCCAGCACGCTCAGCACGTCGAGCTGCTGCCCCGGCAGCAGCCGCGCCAGCAGTTCGTCCGCCACCCGCACCGGCGCCCGGTCCTCACGCAGCTCCACCGTCCGGTCCAGCAATGCCCCCGGCACCAGCGACTCGGGTGCCGGCGCCCCCGGCCGCGGCGCCCCCGACTGTGCCGCCCCCGGCAGCAGCGCCTCGCCCGCCGCCCCCGGCAGCAGCGCCTCGCCCGCCGCCTGCGCCAGCAGCGCCACGCCCAGCGGGCGCCCGCCCGTCAGCCGGTGCACCCCACGGGCCAGCCCGGCCGGGGCGCGGCCCACCGGATCGTGCCGGTCGAACGCCGCCTGCACATGCGCCGGGCTCAGTGCGGTGAGCTCCACGGCCAGAATCCCGGACGTCACCTCCGAACCGCGCACCCAGTGCGAACCGTGCGCCACCTCGGGCAGCCGCCTGCGTACCGCATGGCTCAGCCCCACGTGGCCACGGGCCCGCGAGGAGGCGAACACGGCGATCTGATCGCGCACCCCGGTGGCCCGCTGCCGCAGCACAGGCTCGACGAGCTGCCGGCCCAGCAGCGTGTGCGCGTTGTCCAGCAGCAGCACCGGACGGCCCCGGCGCGCACCCCGCGCCAGACCCCCGTACGCCCGCACCAGATCCGCGACCAGCGCGAGCACCAGATGATCCTCGGCCCGGCGGCGCGGATCACCGCCGCGCTCGAAATCGACCGCCAACTGCCGCAGCCCGATCCTGCCGTTGCCGCCCGCGTGCGGATAGCTCCCGTACCAGTCCGCCGCACGCCGCTGGAACCGGCTGAACGACTCCTCCAGCACCGTCTCGATCGTCGCCTCCGCGACCATCCCGGCCAGCGGCACCACCGAGTCGAAGGCACTGGCCGCCAGCTTCGTCAGCACCTTGGTGACCCAGCCCGTCGCCGCGTCGCCGCGGGTGTCGACGGTCGCCAGCACCGGGCCGAGCGACTGCAGATCCCGCTGCGCCTGCGTCTCGTCCTCCCGCGTCCAGGAGATCGAGGCGACGGCGACGAGCCCCAGGCTCAGCCGGGGGAACGGCACCGGCCGCGCGGCATGCACCTTCGCCGTCAGCTGGGTGGCGAGCTCCGGCAGTGCCCCGGTGACCGGAGTCCAGCCGGGCCCCGGGTCCGCGGGCGGCACGACGGCCTCGCAGTCGACCAGGGCGACCGGGGTGATCTCCCGGTACAGATGGCGCAGTTGCTTGAGTACGGCCGTCTTGCCCATGCCGCGGCCACCGGTCAGCACGGCGACCGGCGGATCGTCGCGATGCTCGTACGCGACCCGGGCGGAGCCGTACGGAGTGAGACCGGTCAGACGCGCCGCAAGTCCGTCATCGCCGAAGATCGCCTCGCGCCCGTACAGATCTCTCTCCACAGCACCCCCAGCGCCGATGCCCCATCCGATCTGTCACACCGTCAACACCAGGATATCGGCAGGGTGTTGGAGCGAGGTGTAGATTTTCGAACGATTGGGACGCGGGATGGGGGCCGGGTGTATCAGCCGGCGCCGATGTCCTCGTTCCACAGGCCGGGCCGATCCCGTACGAAGTCCCGCATGAGCGCGATGCATTCGGGATCGTCGAGCACCACGATCCCGACCCCGTGCCGGGCCAGCCAGTCGTGCCCGCCGTGGAACGTCCGCGCCTCGCCGATCACCACCCGCGAGATCCCGAACTGCCGTACCAGCCCGGAGCAGTACCAGCACGGCGAGAGCGTCGTCACCATCGTCGTGCCCCGGTACGAGCGCTGCCGCCCGGCCGCGCGGAAGGCCGCCGTCTCCGCGTGCAGGGACGGATCGCCGTCCTGCACCCGGCGGTTGTGCCCTCGCCCGAGGAGCGTGCCGTCCGGCCCGTACAGCGCGGCGCCGATGGGGATGCCGCCCTCGGCGAGCCCGGTCCGGGCCTCGGCGAGAGCGGTGGCGAGCATGGCGCGGTAGTCGTTCACGCGTCCACTCTCCACCGTGTGGACAGCGGATTCCCGGCACCCACGAGGGCCGCAGCGTGCCCAGCGACATGTACGGGCCGCCGACAAGGGCCGGCCGGCCCTTCGCGATTACGAAGCGGGTGGCGCCGACTCCTCCGGCCCCGCCCCGCTCTCACGGCGCTTGATCTCCTCCTCGCGGCGGCGCAGATCCGCCTCCCAGTCCTTGAGGAGCGACTCGTCCTTCTTGTTCTCTTCCTTCAGCGCCTTCAGGAACTCCGGATTGTCGTCCGGCGCCACCCACTGCGAGCGGTGATTGCGATGCCATTCGGAGGGCGTACGGCCCCCGGCGGGCGCCTGGCGCAGCTTGCCCGCGGCGAGCCAGACGAGCGGGCCCACGATCCAGAACAGCAGGATGATGAAGACCCAGGCGATCTTCGGCAGGTGCTTGGCCTCGTCCTCGGGGGTGTTCAGGCAGTCGATGAACGCGTAGATCGTCAGCGCCAGAGGCAGGAGATAGATCAGGGCCCGGAACATGGTGGAAAGGTCCCCCCGCGGAGAGATGGCGGGGCTTGTCCCGCCCCGGTGACGCGCCCAGAGTAGCCGGTGTCAATGACGTCCCACGGCGAGCAGGTGGGAACCGGCGGCCGGCAGGTCGGGGTACGGCTCCGCCATGCGGGCCGCGGCCAGCGCGGAGGCGAACATCCGCGATGCGGTGAGGGACTCCCCGGTGTGCTGCTCGGCCGCTTTCAGCAGGGCCCAGGCGGGGCCCTCGACGCCGTACACCCGGGTGTCGGTGAGGCCCGCCTCGCGCATTTCGGCCTCCAGCTCGGGGCCGGTGTGGAAGTAGGCCTCGGTGAAGCCCTTCTTGCCGTCGTGCGAACCGGTGGCCAGGATGCGGCCGATGCCGTCCTGAAGGGCCGGGCGGTCGAGGTGCGCGAAGGCGGTGTGCTCGAACAGTGAGGCGTACCGGTTGATGCCCGCCGCGGCGACGAGCCCGCCGGGCCGGACCACTCGGCGGGTGTTTTTATCGGGGTGAACGAGAGCCACTGCATCGGTCAGTTCCGGGGCCGGGTTGCTCCATCCGTGAAGGGGACGAACAACGACACAGGCCCGTGATCGTCAAAGTGAATGAGAGCCACCTCTATCGGGTGACTTCTTGATCGGGGTCGTGCTGGTTGGAGTGTCCGCGATGAAGTGGGGTGGGTGGCGATAGCTTGTGTGTCACCGGGCCCTGTCGGCCCGCGTCCCTGACAGGCGCGGTTCGGAAGGGCTCGGCTCCTTTGTGGATCAGGTGGGGCTGTTGTCCGTGCGGTAGGCCCGGATCCGCAGTTCAGGCACCAACCACAAAGAGCCGTGGGGTAGCACAGTGGGCCTTCGCGAACCACCCCGTGCTGCCGTCGCCGCGTTCGTCCCGGCCCCTGGCCTCCGTTCTGAATCCGTGCCGACCGACACTATTGCGTCGGTGTAGCCGCGCCGACTATCTTCTGAACATGTTCACTGAACGTGTTCAGGCAACTCGCGCCGAACGAAAACGGCGGACCACCACCCGCATCATCGAGGCCGCCGAAAGACTCTTCCAGGAGCGTGGCTTCCAGGGCACAACGGTGCGGCAGATCGCGGCGGAGGCGGGTGTTTCCGTGGGTGCCGTCATGGCAGTGGGGGACAAGGAGTCTCTGTTGAGCCTTGTCTACGACCAAGCCATCGCCGCCCGCATCCCCGCGCCACCGGCGGCGGAGTCCGCAGCCTCCGCAGTCGACTACCTGGCCCATTACTTCGACCCGTTCCTCGATTTGTTCGCCGAGAACGACGAACTCGCGCGCTCGTACTTCCGGACCCTGACCCGAGGTCAACCCGAGAACGCGGCCCTCGGCGGGCTGCGCACGCTGACCGAGGACAATCTCGCCGCCGCGATGGTGAAGGCGGGAATACCCGACCCCCGCGCCCGGCACGGTGCGCAGGTGATGTTCACCAGCTACCTGGGTGAGCTGATGCTGCTTGCCGCGGGATCCACCGACCGGCAGCAGACGGCAACCGGGATCCGGCGCACCGCCGAATTCGTCACCGTATACGAAGAGAGTGACCGATGACCCTCTCTGAACTCCCGTCTCCCGTCTGGCCAATCCTGATCCTGCTCGGGATACAGGCGGGCGACGCCGCAATGATGCTCCGTCCACCGAGATTCATCGTCGACTGCCTGGAGGGCGTACGGTTCCCGCGCGACTGGTGGTGGGCGCTGATCACCTTCAAGGCGGCCTCCGTAGTGGGGCTCATCGTCGGGCTCTGGGTGCCAGGCGTCGCCATGACGACCACTGCTGCGATCGTTGTCTACTTCCTGGCGGCCGCCGCATCCCACATTCGCGCGCGAGCCTTGAACTCCGTGTTCTGGGTCAACTGCCTGGGCATGCTACTGCTGTCCTTGGCTGTGCTCATGGTGAGCTTCGTGCGGCTGTAACTCACCACGGGCGCTGTCGTTGTGACAGTGTCGGGATCGCCCTCAGGCACGAAGTCACAGGGGTCCTCCATCAGTCAGTGGTTTTCGCATTCGTCGCAGGTGGCCTGGAGTCGGTAGGACTCGGTGCCGGTCTGGAGCAGAGTGCCGCGGAAGCGGCGCAGGAGTTCCTGGGTGCGGACCATCTCCAGGACGCCGTCGGCGGGTACGGACAGCCGGTCCGCCTCGATGATCGTGGAGGTGTAGAACTCCATGATCACCGGCGGTACTTGGTGAGTCGTCATGAATCCGTCCCGTTCACGGCCGAAGCCCCGGCGGGCGTGGCCCTTGGGTCGATGTCGAACAGGTCTGTTGCGTATTGCAGCGTGTGCAGCTCAGCCAGGACGAGGCGTAGGAGGTCAGCATCCGGCCCCCGTACAGGTCTCGGCCCAGCGGCGGATCGTCCGGACTTCCGACGCTTGGGCAGGGGTGTCGGTTCGACTGAGTAAACCGGAAGCTCGGCCCAGACTGCCTTGGCGCCCATCGTGCCGTACGAGCCCCAGTGCGTCGCCAACTGCTGGACGAGATGCAGCCCGCGTCCGGTCTCCGCGTCGTCGTCGGGGTCTTTCAGTGATGGCGATTCACCCGATGCGTCCCACACCTCGATGACCACGCTGTCACGCAGGCCAACCAGGCGCACCGTAATGAGGTGGAGCCGGTCCAGCTCGTCCCAAGTGGGAGTGGCTTTCGAGCGTCCCTGTTGCAGTCACGGCGTTGGTGACCAACTCGGAGGCGATCAGGAGGAGGTCGTCCTCGAGATCGAGCGCTACGACGGGGCATTCACGTCGATTTGGGGCTCGGCGCTTGACGAAGCAGGCAGCGCGAGCCTTCTCAAGCGAGCAGCGAGGGAGCTAAGAAAGTGAACAGTGCGGATCTGACAGGCGTGGTCTGGCGCAAGAGCAGCCGCAGCGATGGCCAGGCCAACTGCGTCGAGGTCGCCTTCCTCGGCGACGGACGCGTGGCCATGCGGGACAGCAAGGACCGGGGTGACGGACCCGCGCTCGTCTTCACCAGGGGTGAGTGGGCCGCTTTCGAGGGTGGTGTGGTGGACGGCGGGTTCCAGCGGCCGTAGCCCCGGCGAAGCCGGTCGTCCGGACGTGTCCGCGCCCCCGTGGCGCGGGCGCGTCCCTGTTCCGTCCGAGGGGCGCCGAGGTGGGGCACCCGGGCTGATCGCCGACGGTGATGACAAACTGGACGGCATGGCTTACGACGATCTTCGTTCCCTCCTCCGGGCCCTGGAGCGCGAGGGCGAGCTCAAGCGCATCAAGGCCGAGGTCGACCCGTATCTGGAGGTCGGCGAGATCGTCGACCGGGTGAACAAGGCGGGCGGGCCCGCGTTGCTCTTCGAGAACGTCAAGGGGTCCTCGATGCCCCTGGCCATGAACGTCTTCGGGACCGACAAGCGGCTGCTCAAGGCGCTCGGGCTGAAGTCGTACGCCGATATCAGCGACAAGATCGGCGGGCTGCTCAAGCCGGAGCTGCCGCACGGCTTCGTCGGGGTGCGGGAGGCGTTCGGGAAGCTCGGGTCGATGGTGCACGTGCCGCCGAAGAAGGTGAAGTCGGACAGCGCCCCCGTGCAGGAGGTCGTTCTCACCGGCGACGACGTGGATCTGGACCGGCTGCCCGCGCTCTTCACCTGGCCCGAGGACGGCGGATCGTTCTTCAACCTGGGGCTCACGCACACCAAGCACCCGGAGACCGGCGTACGGAACCTGGGCCTCTACCGGCTCCAGCGCCACGACCGGCGCACCATCGGGATGCACTGGCAGATCCACAAGGACAGCCGCAACCACTACCAGGTCGCCGCCAAGCGCGGGGAGCGGCTGCCGGTCGCGATCGCGTTCGGGGCGCCGCCCGCGGTGACGTACGCCTCCACCGCGCCGCTGCCGGGGGACATCGACGAGTACCTCTTCGCCGGGTTCATCCAGGGCAAGCGGATCGAGATGGTCGACTGCAAGACCGTGCCGTTGCAGGTCCCGGCGCAGGCGGAGGTCGTCATCGAGGGGTGGCTGGAGCCCGGGAAGATGCTTCCCGAGGGGCCGTTCGGCGACCACACCGGCTTCTACACGCCGCAGGAACCGTTCCCCGCACTGACCATCGACTGCGTGACCATGCGGAAGCGTCCGCTGCTCCAGTCGATCGTGGTGGGCCGGCCGCCGACCGAGGACGGGCCGCTGGGGCGGGCCACCGAGCGGTTCTTCCTGCCGCTCCTCAAGATCATCGTGCCGGACATCGTGGACTACCACCTGCCGGAGGCGGGCGGCTTCCACAACTGTGCGATCGTCTCGATCGACAAGAAGTACCCGAAGCACGCCCAGAAGGTGATGAGCGCCATCTGGGGTGCGCACATGATGTCGCTGACCAAGCTGATCGTGGTCGTGGACTCCGACTGCGACGTCCACGATCTGCACGAGGTGGCCTGGCGGGCGCTCGGAAATACGGACTACGCGCGGGACCTGATCGTCACCGAGGGGCCCGTCGATCATCTCGATCATGCCTCCTACCAGCAGTTCTGGGGCGGCAAGGCGGGGATCGACGCGACGAGGAAGTGGCCCGAGGAGGGCTACACCCGGGACGGGGGCTGGCCGGAGATGGTCGAGTCCGACCCGGGGACGGCGGCGAAGGTCGACCGCCGGTGGAAGGAATACGGACTGTGAGCGCCGCCGAAGCAGCACTGGGCTCAGGGCCCGTACAGCCGAACAGCAGGGTCAAGGCGTTTCTGCGGCTCGTGATGATCGAGCACTCGGTCTTCGCGCTGCCCTTCGCGTACATCGCCGCCCTGACCGCGATGTTCCAGGCGGACAAGTCCGTCCACTGGGTCAGGCTGCTGCTCGTCACCCTCGCCATGGTGGGGCTGCGGACGTTCGCGATGGCCTGCAACCGGATCATCGACCGGGAGATCGACGCCCGTAACCCGCGCACCGCGGGCCGGGAACTGGTCACCGGCGCGGTGTCCGTGAAGTCGGCGTGGACGGGGGCGATCATCGCCGTCGTCCTCTTCCTCGGGGCGGCCGCGCTGCTGAACCCGCTCTGTCTGGCGCTCGCGCCGGTCGCCGTCGTGCCGATGGTGGTCTATCCGTACGGCAAGCGGTTCACCCACTACCCGCACGCCATCCTCGGCATCGCGCAGGCGATAGGGCCGATCGGTGCCTGGCTGGCGGTGACCGGCAGCTGGTCGTGGGACGCGGTGATCCTCGGTCTCGCCGTCGGGATCTGGATCGGCGGCTTCGACCTGATCTTCGGCTGCCAGGACGTCCGGGCGGACCGGGCGCACGGGGTGCTGTCGGTGCCGGCCCGGTTCGGGATTCCGGCCGCGCTCTGGGGGGCGCGGGTCTGCCATGTGGTGACGACCGGGCTGCTGGTCTGGTTCGGGCTGGCCACGGAGGCGGGGCTCTTCTACTGGATCGGCATGGTGATCGTCGCCGCCGCCTTCGTGTACGAGCACCGGGTGGTGCGCCCGCACGATCTGTCCCGGCTGAACCGGGCGTTCTTCTCGGTCAACGGGTTCATCGGGATGGCGCTGTTCGCGTGCGCCCTCCTGGACCTGCTGGTGCGGGGCCTGACCGTCTGAGCGTGCCCGGGGGCGTGCCCGGCGGATCCAGGACCTCGTCCTCGACGGACGGCTGCCCCGGGGCGCGGGCGCGGGCGCGGGGAGGCGGGTCGAGGAGGCATGTCACCTGCCGTGGTCAAGGACCGCCGCGTTACGGGTCCGTCCCAGTGGGCTGCGGACGTTGACGGGTGCGGGACGGCGGGGGGAACCGCCGTCCCGGCCGGCCCGCGGCGTGCCCCGGCGCGGTGCGGCGCGCCGTGTCCGGCCCCTGTTTCCCTTGCCGGACGGCGGCAGGGAGCGGGTGCGGCAGGGGCGGTGCGGGCGGGGTGTGCCCGGTGGTGGTGCGCGTTGTGCCTGGCTGTGCCTGTAACAGGGGTGTATTAGCAGGTGGTTGGGCGGAACTGGTTGCCGGGCCGGGCGGCTCTTGGTGATCAGAAACGCTCGCTCGTACCGACCGTGCCGAGCGGCCGACACCCCCCACCGACGCTGAGGAAGAAACAATGCGCGCACAGAAGCTCACCTTCGCCGCCCTGGCCGTTGTCGCCGGCCTCTCGCTCACGGCCTGTCAGAACGGCGACGAAGACATGGGACAGATCGCCCCGTCGTCCGCGTCCACCGCGTCTTCCACGAGCGGCGGTTCGGGCTCGGGCGGTTCGGATCAGGACGGCGGGAAGGACTCGGCCGGGAAGGGGGCCGGCGGGCAGGGCACGATCGCCGGGACCGGCTCCAACGAGAACGGCAAGGTCGGCAAGTGCCGCACCGACGAGCTGGAGATCACGGCGACGGACAGCACCATCGACGGCGACACCGATGGGACCGTCGCGGTGGAGCTGAAGAACGGCGGCGGCCGGGACTGCGTGCTCTCCGGGTACGCGGGCGTCGACCTGAAGACCGGTTCGGGGTCGCTGTCCGCGGAGCGCACCGGTGAGAAGGCCACCCCGATGACCCTCAAGGACGGGAAGTCGGTGTACTTCGGCATCAACTACCCGATCAACACGTCGGGCGGCTCCGGCGTCCGCATCACGGGGCTGGTGGTGACCCCGCCGGACGAGACGAAGTCGGTCACCCTCGACTGGCCGGGCGCCGACACGCTGCCCGTCACGGACGGCTCCGGCTCCCAGGTGAAGGTCGGCCCGATGGGGAGCGCCGGTCAGGGCGAGGGCTGACCCGGACACCAGGGGATCCGTCCGCGCTCTACGGTATGAGCGGCCGGGCGGGCGGCATCGTGCTCCGGCCGCGCGCGGGGCGGCGGAAGACGAACGCCGCCGCCACGCCCGCCGCCAGCCCGAACAGATGGCCCTGCCAGCTGACCGAGGTGTTGGCGGGGGAGAGCCCCACCAGGATCGACGAGCCCCATATCGCGCCGACCACCAGACCTGCGGCGATGTCCAGCACCCTGCGGTCCACGAACCCCCGGACGAGCAGATGGCCGAAGAGGCCGAAGACCAGCCCGGACGCGCCCGCCGTGTTGGCACCGTCCGGTGAGACCAGCCAGACGCCGAGCCCGTCGACCACGATGATCATGGCGGCCACGGCGGCGAATCTGCGGATGCCGCTCAGCGCCGCCAGGAAGCCGAAGACCAGCAGCGGCACGCTGTTGGAGGCGACATGGCCGAAGCCGAAGTGGATGAAGGACGCGGGCACCACGTCCAGCAGCTCGCCGGCCCGGCGGGGCTCGATCCCGAACGAGTCCAGCGAATGGCCGGTCGCGGCGTCGACAGCTTCGAGCAGCCAGAGGAACGCCACCCAGCCCAGCATCAGCCTGGCCGCGGTCTTCGCGCGGTCGCCCGCGGTCCACGACGGCGCGGACCGGTCCCACGATGCGGCCATCGTGCCCCCCTGCCGTCGCCTGTCGTTCCTTGCGGTTGCCCGCCGTCCCTGTTCCCACCCCTGGAACGCCCGAGGCACCTTACTCAGTTCCGGCTTCGTGCCGCCGGATAGGCTCAGGAGTGTGGATTCCGGGACTTCAATGAGTCAGCACCAGCGACAGCCTTGGATTGTCGGGGTTTCAGGCGCTTCGGGCACCCCGTTCGCCGCCTCCGTGCTGCGCGGTCTGCTGGCCGCGGGGGAGAGCGTCGATCTGGTGGTGAGCCGGGCCTCGCGGCTGACGCTGCTGGACGAGACCGGGATCGCGTTCCGCGACGCGCACTGGCAGGAGGATCTGCGCAGCTGGCTGGCGCGCGGGGCGGACGGCAAGCCGCACACCTTCGATGTGGGCGACGCGGACATCGAGGGCGTACGGCACTGGCCGGCCGGTGATCTCGCCGCGGGGCCGTCCTCGGGGTCGTACCCGGCGAAGGGGATGCTGATCGTCCCGGCCTCGACGGCGTGCGTGGCCGGGGTGGCGCTCGGGCTCTCGAAGGATCTGCTCCAGCGGGCCGCGAGCGTGACGCTCAAGGAGCGGCGGAAGCTGGTCGTCGCGGTGCGGGAGACCCCGCTGAACGGGCAGACGCTGAAGCATCTGGTGAGCCTGGACGAGGCGGGCGCCGTGGTGCTGCCCGCCTCTCCGGCGTTCTACGCGGGGGCGACGCACATCCAGGATCTGGTGGACTTCGTCGCGGGGCGGGTGCTGGACGCGGCGGGGGTGCCGCACGGCCTGTACCGCCGGTGGGAGGGAGAGCTCGGTGGAGGCTCTCGCCGGGATGGCTGAGCCGGTGGTCAGCGCTTCTTCGTGGCGCGCGGGCTGTGGGCCTTGTCGATCCGGTGCGCGGCGGCGGGCTGGTGGGCACGCGAGCGGTTGGCCAGGTCCTGCAGCTCGCGCATCCGGGCGTAGGCCATCTCGATCGTGTACACGGTGTTCTCACTCCTGAGGATTCGAAAGCATTTTTTGGATGTTCGAGAAGATTTGCAGGCGATGACGCCTGCATGCCTTAGATTCTACACGTAAACTCGCGGTACTGCTGAACAATGGAAGGTTTCAGTCATATGGACGCGGTGGACAGGCAGCTCATCCAGGCCCTCAGGGAGAACGGCAGGGCCTCGTACGCCGAGCTGGGACGGCTCGTCGGGCTCTCCGGGCCCAGCGTCACCGACCGCATCAACCGGCTGGAATCCGCCGGTGTCATCACCGGCTACCGCGCCACCGTCGACGCCGCTGCCCTGGGGCTCGGCGTCACGGCCCTGATCGGTATCTCGCTCTCCGACGCGGCCGATCACGAGGACGTGGCGCGCCGGCTGAAGGACCTCGCGGAGATCGAGGACGCCTGGTTCATCGCGGGCGACGACTCGTACATGCTCAAGGTGCGCGTCGGTGACGTGGACGGACTGGAGCGGACCATTCGCCGGCTCAGCGGTACGAAGGGCGTCTCGCGTACGCGTACCACGATCGTGCTCTCCACCAAGTGGGAGGACCGGGTCGGGGAACTTCCCGAAGAGGTGTAGGCGTAACGTGGTGGAGCCCCCGGGGGACCGGGGGTTTCGCCCGGTATCACCGGGAAGGCACAGCACGTCGACACCTGGGAGGCAGCCGCATGGACGTTGGGCTCAAGCGCGAGCTGGAGGAGAAGGTCCGCGCAGGGGAGCGGCTGACCCGTGAGGACGGCATCGCCCTCTACGAGTCGGACGACCTGGCCTGGCTCGGCGGTCTCGCCCATGAGGTGCGGATGCGCAAGAACGGCGACGTCGTGCACTTCAACGTCAACCGGCACCTCAACATGACCAACGTGTGCACCGCGTCGTGCGCGTACTGCTCGTTCCAGCGCAAGCCGGGCGAGAAGGACGCGTACACCATGCGCATCGAGGAGGCCGTCCGGCTCGCGAAGGCGATGGAGGGCGAGAGCCTCACCGAGCTGCACATCGTCAACGGGCTGCACCCCACCCTGCCGTGGCGTTATTACCCGCGCTCGCTCAGTGCGCTGAAGGAGGCCCTGCCGCAGGTCTCCCTCAAGGCGTTCACCGCCACCGAGATCCACCACTTCGAGACCATCTCCGGGCTCTCCGCCTCCGAGATCCTCGACGAGCTGATCGAGGCCGGTCTGGAGTCGCTGACCGGTGGCGGCGCGGAGATCTTCGACTGGGAGGTCCGTCAGCACATCGTGGACCACGACACCCACTGGGAGGACTGGTCGCGCATCCACCGCCTGGCGCACGAGAAGGGTCTCAAGACCCCGGCGACGATGCTGTACGGGCACATCGAGGAGCCCCGGCACCGCGTCGATCACGTGCTGCGGCTGCGTGAGCTGCAGGACGAGACCGGTGGCTTCCAGGTCTTCATCCCGCTGCGCTACCAGCACGACTTCGTGGACATGAAGGACGGCAAGGTCCGCAACAAGCTCCAGGCCCGGACGACGATGGCGACCGGCGCCGAGGCGCTGAAGACCTTCGCCGTCTCGCGGCTCCTCTTCGACAACGTCCCGCACGTCAAGGTCTTCTGGGTGATGCACGGCGTGCAGACCGCCCAGCTCGCGCTCCAGCACGGCGCGGACGACATGGACGGCTCGGTCGTCGAGTACAAGATCACGCACGACGCGGACAACTACGGCACGCCGAACAAGCTCGGCCGCGAGGATCTGCTCGACCTGATCCGTGACGCGGGCTTCCGGCCCGTCGAGCGCAACACCCGGTACGAGATCATCCGCGAGTACCCGGGACCGGACACCGAGCGGCGCGAGTCGCCGCAGGCGATGCGCGTCTGACGTTCCGTCGTCAGCAGCCCCGTACGAGAGCCCCGGCCGCCGGCCGGGGCTTTCTCGCGTACTGGACAGGGCTTGAGGCGATGGATCGGTAATAGTTAATCTGCACCTATGGCGCTTACTTTTGAGCTGGACCCCAAGTTCGACCGCACCCTGCGGGACGGCATCGCCGAGCTGTGGACCGATGTCTCCAACGCGGGCGGCGCGGTCGGCTTCGTACCGCCCGTCACGGCCGACGACGTCCGGCCCGAACTGGTCAAGCACCTGGTGGCCATGGCTGAGGGGCGGACCCGGCTGCTGGTCGGTTACGACGAGGAGGGCGCCGTCGCGGCCACGGCCTTCCTGGCCTTCAACACGCACCGGCTGATGGCCCACTGGCTCTGGCTCTACACGGTGATGGTCCACCCCCGCCACCAGGGCAAGGGTTACGGGCGCGACCTGATGGACGCCGCGGCACAGGCCGCGCGCGGGATGGAAGGCATGGAGGCGATCCGGCTCACCTGCCGCGGCGGGACCGGGGTCGACCGGTTCTACACCTCCTGCGGGTACAAGGAGGTTGGGCGGGTGCCCGACGCGATCCGAGTGGCCGACGGGGACGACCGCGACGACGTCATCATGCTGCTGCCGCTCGGCTGAGGGCCCCGCAGGGCCTCCTTTGGTGCAGCCCTCCGAAGTGATCGATTCCGGGGCATGCTTCACTGGTCGGGCAGGATCGCAGGACTGTCGTACGTAGAGAGAGAGGCCAACTGTGTCCGCTGCCAAGCCGAGCGCGACGATTCGGTACACCGCGATGCGCCTCAGCATCTTCGTCGGCTGCTTCGCCGTCGCAGCCGTGGCCGTCCACTTCGGTCTGCTGCCCTCCGGGGCGGGTGGCTCCAATTTCGTCTGGGTGATCCTGCTCTCGCTGGTCCTGTCCGCGCCGCTCAGCTATGTGCTGCTGCGCAAGCAGCGCGACGAGATGTCCGCGCAGATCGTGTCCACGGTCGACCGCACCAAGGCGCGGCTCGAAGCGAACCGGACCCGCGAGGACCACGTCACCCAGTGACGACCGGGTGAGGATGACGTAAGGGCTACGTAAGGTTCCTCACACCCCGCACAGTTTCCGTACGAAACCCCGGCGCCGGAGCGACTGCTCCTGTACTGGGGTTTTGTCGTTTCCGCCGCGTGCACGGCGCTCCGGCCCCTGCGTTGCTGCCCAAAGAAGAGCTTTGAGGTTCTCAAAGTTCAAGTGTTAACGTGTTCGCCATGAAGACAGCAGTGCGCCATCGATTCGCCGCGAGCGTCCCGCTCGTGGAGCGCCTGCATGTCGATCTATGCCGCTGTATGTCCGCGGTCTGTTGCCGCAACGTCTGAACCGGCACCATGCAGCGGCGCCGCCCCTGGCGCGGGCGCCGCACCCCCGTCCCCCGCACGACGTCCCCGTGCGCCCCGATGCGTCACATCTGGAGTGTGTCCGTGTCCGCGAATCCCGCGTCCGCCGCCGCGACCGACAGCCCGTCCGGCTCCGGCTCCGGTTTCCGTATACCCAAGGTCCCGTTCTGGGCCCAGATAGTCGCCGGTCTCGTCCTCGGTGTCGTACTCGGGTGGCTTGCCCGTACATACGACATCAACTGGCTCTACACCACGCTCGACAAGGTCGGCCACATCTTCGTCCAGCTGCTGAAGCTGGCCGTCGCGCCGCTCGTCTTCTTCGCGATCCTGGTGTCGATCACCAACCTGCGCAAGGTCAACAACGCCGCCCGACTGGCCACCCGCACCCTGCTCTGGTTCATGATCACCTCGCTGATCGCGGTCGCCATCGGCCTCGCGATCGGCCTGATCACCAACCCGGGTGCCGGAACCGGCCTCACGCCGAAGGACGGCAAGCTGCCGGAACACGCGGGCTCCTGGCTCGACTTCCTCACCGGCATCATCCCGGACAACGTGATCACCCCGTTCACCGAGCTGAACGTGCTCCAGATCGTCTTCATGGCGGCCGTCGCCGGCATCGCCGCGCTCAAGCTCGGCGAGAAGGCCCAGCCGATCCTCACCCTCAGCGAGTCCGTCCTGGAGCTCCTCCAGAAGGCCCTGTGGTGGGTCATCCGCCTCGCCCCCATCGGCACCATCGGCCTCATCGGCTACGCGATCGCCGACTACGGCTGGGACCTGATCGGCAAGTACGCGACGTTCACCGCCGACGTCTACATCGGCTGCGCCCTGGTGCTGTTCGGTGTGTACCCGCTGCTGCTCGTCACCGTCGCCAAGCTCAGCCCGCTGCAGTTCTTCAAGGGCGCCTGGCCGGCGATCCAGCTGGCGTTCGTCTCCCGCTCCTCGGTCGGCACGATGCCGGTCACCCAGAAGGTCACCGAGCGCCTCGGCGTCCCGAAGGAGTACGCCTCCTTCTCGGTCCCGTTGGGTAGTCACAGTTAGAGGGGTACTATCACCCCATGATCAACGAGGTGGGGACCGTGAGCGGGACAGACACTTACTGCGCGTGCTACATCCGGCAGTCACGGAAGAAAGCTAACAAGTCGGAGGCATCCCCGGAAGACCAGCGCGACAAGACGCGCGCATGGGTCGACGGCGAGGGACATGCATTCGTCGACTATTACGAAGACATCGGCAAGTCCGGTTATGACCCCAACGCGGAACGCAAGGGGTTCGACCGCATGATGAATGACGCCCGTTCGGGCAAAATCAACATGATCGTCGTGCATTACGCATCGCGTTTCTCGCGGCAGAACTACAACGTAGTTCTCATGCAAATGCTTGAGCTGTTCAACCTCGGCGTACGTGTCGTATCCGTCAATGAGGGCGAATTCAGCAACAACAATGTCATGGACCTCATGAATATCGTCATGCGATTCGAGGCCGGACACAACGAATCCCGCAACAAGTCCATTGCCGTCCGTGGCACATTCGAGAAAGCCCGCGCACAAGGCGGATGGCTCGGCGGACACGCCCCATTCGGTTTCAGCGTTGAGAAGGAACTCAGGAACGGCATTCCCGTTCAGATTCTCCGTCCCCGCGACGACGAATCGGAAACCATCCAATGGGCTTGGCACACCATCAAGTCCAACATGGACATTCACACTGCGCCCCATGCAAAGCACCCCGCTTCGCTCGCCGGTCTCGTGGACCACATGAACGGCAACGGCATGAAAACCCGCGCGGCACGCATCGGCGGAACGCAGAAAGACGCCCGATGGACCGTCACCACCTTCACGCGCATTCTGCGAGACCCCCGGCTAGCCGGATATCAAGCCATCCCGAACACGAGGGGCGTCGAGCAACCCGAAGGGGTCAACCGCTGGAAATACCGCATTCAGCGCGACGAGAACGGGCAGCCGCTCATGTACGACTATGAGCCGGTCATCCCGCGCGCCGAATGGTGGGAGCTGCAAGCGTGGTTGGACACCCGTGGACGTGGCAGGGGGCTTTCCCGGGGTCAGTCACTGCTCAGCGCGCTGCGGAACGCCAACGATGAGCCGGTCTTGTACTGCGACTGTCACAAGCCCATGTGTTCGTACGCGGGGACGTCGCCCAAGCCTCAATACCGGTGCAACTTCCGGAACGTGCCCGAACACGTCGGCGGAAACTCGATGGTTCAAGCCCACCTAGACGAGCACATCGGGCGCGTCGTCTTCGGGCGCATCCTGACGGCCGAAGGGGACGGCGACACGGCCGGATTCCTCCTGGAGGCCACGAAGCGCTACGCGCGCACCCAGGAAGCCCCCAGCAACCTTCGCGAGCGTCGGCAGCTCGTCATGGAGCGCGCCGAAGCGGCCCAGCTACTCAAGGAATGCGAAGCCGATTACAAGTCGGTCAAGGACGCCGGACCGGCGACCCGCCGCGCGGTGCTCGAAGAGATGGACCGTGCCGAGACGGCGCTAGCGGCCCTAGACGCGCGCCTGAGGGCCCTTGCCGAAGCGGACAGCCCCGCACTGCCCATAGCTCAGTGGATCAACGCAGAAGACGGCAACGGCGACCCCATGGGCGAGGGTTCGTGGTGGGCGACGGCATCCCTTGCCGACCGGCGACAGTTCGTCGCGCTCTTCGTGGACCGCATCGTCATCCACAAAACGCACCTACGCGGCAACAAGTGGAAGCAGTACGACGCAGCCGAACGGCTGACGATCACGTTCGCCGGAGACGAGCCGAACCCCAGGGAAGCCCCGCAAGCGGCCTAGACGGCGTTCTGAGCGTCCGAGAGAGCCCCCGAGCAGTTCATAGCGCCCGGGGGCTTTCCCATGCCCGCTGAGGGGCCCTCAGGGACTTTCCCTTGTCCCTGTGGTTGCCTGAGGCGACTTGTGTATGTGGCACCGGTCACACGGGGTGCCGGACGGCGCAGCGTCAGCGAAGGGGAGTGGGCGAGGCCCCTGGACACTCATAGTCACCGAAGAACACATATGGTCACTCACAGTTACTAAGGTGGTGACGAGTGACGAAATGATGAGTAGTTCTGTTCCGTACATACATCAATCAAGTAAGGCTCTAGGGCTTCAATCCGAAAGTGACGTCATCTCCGTCACTCGTCACCGACGGCGCTCCGCGCCCCCAGGGGGTTGACCCCCTAGGCAGATAGGCAGGGGGTTCACTCACTAGATATTAAGTGAGAGCGGGTTTACCGCACACCCCTTGCACACCTTCGGTGGACTGAGTACCCGCTCTCGCTTACGTCCCGCACACTCCCCATTGGTGACTCTCTCCCACCTGGGTTCAGAGTGTGCGGGCAACGGTCTGTAGCTCAGTTGGCAGAGTGCACCGTAACGACGGTGAGGCCACGGGTTCGAAACCCGTCAGACCGGCGAGCGCGTGAATGTGAACCTAGCGGTGAACGGAAGCGCGCTTATGGGGCTCACTCGTGATCCCTGGGCTTGGTGGGTAGCTCCCACGGAATGGCCCGAAGCGTTGTTAGTTCAGCGGCCTAGAACTCCCCCTTGCCGGGGGCAACGTTGGTTCGAATCCAACACGACGCAAGCTAGCCCACTTAGCCCAGCGGTAGAGGCGACGCGTTTAGGGCGCGTACAGCGGGAGTTCGAATCTCTCAGTGGGCACGTGTTCAGACTACTCACTGAGTAGTCAGGTAGGGGGGTCCTCCGACTAGGGGGGCTCGCTGTCAGGTAGGGGGGCCCTCTCGGGTAGGGGGCCCCTTCGAGATAGGGGGGGGGTGTTCCATGCGTACCCGGTGCCTTGACTGCCGTGACTGGGCTACACACAAGGGGCGCTGCCCTACCCACCACAAGGCGTATGAGAACGGCCGTGCCTACCAGTCGCACAGCAAGAGGCGCGCTGCCATAGCACGGGGCAACAACGCTGCCTCTCGTCTGCGCAAGCGTGTGCGTGATGCTGTGTCCGGCACGTGCGTGATGTGTCTCGGTTCCTTCCTGCCTAGTCAGGTGGACATTGACCACGTCGTCCCGCTCGCACGTGGTGGCGAGGATGTTGACAGCAATGTTCAGGTGCTGTGCAAGCGTTGCCACAAGACGAAGACGGCAATGGACTTCGGCAAGCGTCCGTTCTGATTCCCTGGCGGGGCGGAGCGCTGCAAAAGTTCAATCCGATTGCCTCTCAGCGATCCCGGCCCAAGCTCGGAAAACGCGCGCTAGGTGTGCCCCCTTTTTTGGGGCGTCCCTCCGCGCTGACCTGGGCCCCTTTCAACTTGCCCCCATTTGTACCGCCCGGAACGGCACCCGCTAAGGGGTAGATCAATCCCCGATAGGTGGTGTCAAGGTGTCCCGAAGCAAGAGCCCCGATCAGCGAACGGGCAACGCGAACACTGCCGCTGAGCAGACTGCCCCGATCGTCTACGAGGGTCGGGCACCCCGCGTGCCTGCCCACCTTCGAGCGACCGGCCGTGAGGTCTGGCGCGCTGTCTGGTCGGCCGGTAGCGGGGCGTACTCGCCGGACACTGACCGGAACATCATCTTGCGTTACTCCGAGCTTCACGACCGACGAGCGGCCCTCATGGATGCCGTCGACGAAGACGGGCTAATGACCGTCGGCAGCACGGGTCAACCCGCTGTCCATCCCGCACTTCGCTTCGTCGAGTCGACGGAGAAGGAACTACGCGCGATAGAGACCGTCATCGGCTTCACGCCCGAAGCGCGTATGCGCCTAGGCATCGTCGCCGCTGAGGCCCGACGAGTGGCAGCCGGACCGGAAGACTTCTAACCCAGGGGGGAACGTGACCGACATTGACCCCGTCATTGCACGGCACATTCCCGCTGACGCTGCGTTCCCCAGTGAGGGCTACCGAGTAGCCAACTGGATTGAACAGTTTTGCTACTTGACCGGCTCGTTTGCCGGGCAGCCGTTCCGGTTGCTCCAGTGGCAGAAAGATCTACTAGTCGACGCGTACCGCCTTGAGCGTGACACGTTCGGCCGGTGGAAGCGTAAGCACCGCATGGCGGTTGTCTGCATTGCCCGTAAGAACGGCAAGTCGACGATTGCCGCTGCCATCATGCTCTATCACCTAGTGGCCGATCGGGCTGACGCTCAGCGTCAGATCATCGCTGCGGCGAATGACCGTAATCAGGCACGCATGGTGTTCGACGCTGCTAAGCAAATGGTCAACGCTTCCCCGAAGCTGTCGGCTGTCTGCGATGTGCAGCGCGACGTGATCCGGTTCAAGGATTCGACTTACCGCGTCGTCTCGGCTGACGCCGGACGTCAGCAGGGTCTGAACCCTTCGGCTGTCTCGCTGGACGAATACGCGTTCTCGAAGAACGCCGACCTATTCGACGCGCTGACGCTGGGTTCTGCCGCTCGTAATCAGCCCATGACGTGGGTTGTGTCGACGGCCGGACCGGACCCGGACGGGCCCTTTGCGAAGCTGTGCGAGACCGGTGAGCGGATCAACTCCGGTGAGCTGGACGACCCGACGTTGTTCTACCGCTCATGGGGTCCGCGTCTCGGCGAGCAGTGCGACCACACCGACCCTGATGTCTGGCGAGCGTGCAACCCGTCGTTCGAGATTCTGAACGAAGACGACTTCCGCGCTGCCGTCCAGCGGTCGACGGAAGCTAGCTTCCGCATCTACCGGCTGTCGCAGTTCGTCCGTGGCGCGTCTACGTGGCTGCCTCACGGCCTTTGGGACGAGCTAGGTACCCCGGACACCTTGAGCCCCGGTGACGCCGTTGTGTTGGGCTTTGACGGGTCTTGGAAGGGCGACAGTACGGCGCTCGTTGCTTGTCGCGTGGAAGACCTCAGGGTCTTCGTCCTAGGTCACTGGGAAGCCCCGGCGGACGATGCGCATTGGCGCGTTCCCATGGGGGACGTTCGCGACGCGCTTCGTGACGCGCTGAGGGTGTACGCCGTGCGCAACCTTGTTGCCGACCCGTACCGCTGGGAAGAGACGCTAGACAATCTCGAAGCTGAGGGCTTCCCGGTTGAGGCGTTCCCGACGAACTCACTGAAGCGCATGATCCCTGCCACTCAGGCGGTATACGACGCGTGCCGAGACGGACGGCTTAGCCATGACGGCAATCCGGCTCTTGCTCGGCACGTCGGCAATGCCGTCTTGCGCGAGGACAAGAACGGCGCGCGAGTGACGAAGGAATACGCGGCATCCCGCCGGAAGATTGACCTAGCTATCGCAATGATTCTCGCCGTTCACGGTGCGGTCATGTGGCGTGAGGACAACCCCGGACTAGTGGATTCGCCCATCTTGGCTACCTGGGAAGACAACGGCGAGGTATTCGCATTCGGCGGTTCCGCCGAGTTCTTCGACGATATCTAGACTACTCACTGAGTAGTCAGAAGGGCGGGGGTTCCCGTGGGCTTCTGGTCTGACCTACTCCGAGGAAAATCCCCCGTCGCTGAAACGCGCGTGTGGGATGACGTAACCGGCGAGCTGTACCCGTACCCCGGCATGGTCGGGCAGTCGGGGCAGCGGGTCAACGCGAGTACGGCGCTACAGGTGTCGGCTGTCTTCGGTTGTGTCCGTCTCCTGAGCGAGACGATTGCCACGCTTCCGGTTACGACGTACTCACGTCGTGGCGGGGTGCGGAAGGAAGCCAAGTCCCCTATGTGGCTTGACTATCCGACCGCCGAGCCGGGCGGCATGGGCCGTATCGACTTGCTGTCTCAGGTTGTGCTTTCCCTCTTGCTTGAGGGCAACGCGTACATTGCCGTTTCGTGGTCGGGCCCGAACATCGTTGCCCTTGACGTGCTGGACCCTTCGAAGGTTCGCACTCACACGGTGGTGATCGATGGCAAGCGCCGGAAGATCTTTGACTGTTGGGACGTCGACCGGGACGGCAACGAGGTTGCCCTAGGTTGGTTCACTACGCGTGACATCCTGCACATTCCCGGGATGATGCTGCCGGGTGACTTCACCGGCGTTTCCCCGATCGCGTATGCGCGTGAGTCCATCGGGCTTGCTCTCGCTGCTCAGACGTACGGCGCTAAGTTCTTCGCGAACGGGGCTATGCCCGGTGCTGTCGTTGAGGTTCCGGGCGCGATGTCCGAAGAGGGTCTATCGCGTGCGCGGGAAGCGTGGCGACTCGCGAACTCCGGTGCTGAGAACAGTCACCGGGTCGCACTGCTGACTGAGGGTGCGAAGTTCTCGAAGGTGACCATGTCGCCGGACGAAGCCCAGTTCCTACAGACCCGACAGTTTCAGGTCCCGGAAATCGCGCGCATCTTCGGCGTGCCCCCGCATCTGATATCTGACGCAACGAACTCGACGTCGTGGGGTTCCGGTCTCGCTGAGCAGAACCAGGCTTTCGCAATGTTCTCGCTGCGTCCGTGGCTTGAGCGCATCGAAGCGGGGCTAACTCGTCTGCTCTTCGCTGAGACGGCTAACCGTCAGCTCTTCGTCAAGTTCTCGCTTGACGGTATCCAGCGTGGTGCCCCGGCTGAGCGCATGAACATGTACAGCATTGGTCTTCAGCAGGGCATCTATTCCATTGACGAAGTCCGCGCGTGGGAAGACATGGAGCCCCTGCCGGACGGCATGGGTGAAGCGCACCGAGTGCCACTGAACCTCGCTGACGTTGCCACGGATGACGAGCCCGCAGAACCTAGCGGGCCGCCCGCAATTGAGCCCCCGCCCGTGGATGCGTCCCCGGTCGAGAAGGGGGACGGAAACGAGGGGGTATCGAATGACGACGGAACGGCGGAACCTGACCCGTCCGGCTGAGGTTCGCGAGAACGGCGAGACCGTGACCATGCGCGGATACGCGTACAGGTTCAACGAGTTGAGCCACAACCTAGGCGGGTTTCGGGAACGCATCCTGCCGGGTGCTGGGGCTACGTCCCTAGTCCGTAACGACGTGTTCGCGACGTTCAATCACGACAACAACAACGTTCTTGGTCGCTCGTCCGCCGGGACTCTGCGGACGGGTGAGGACAACGAGGGTGGTTGGTACGAGATTGATCTACCGAATACGACGGTTGGTCGTGACCTTGCTGAGCTACTGAAGCGCGGTGACATCAACGGGAGTTCGTTCACGTTCCGCGTGAACGCTGAGGGGCAGCGTCGGGCTTCCGACGACGACCCTGAGACCGGCCTACCGGTGCGAGAGATCACGTCCATGGATGTGGTGGAACTGGGCCCGGTCCTGAATCCGGCTTACCCCACAACTGACGCCGCACTCCGATCCATTGAGCTTTGCCTAGGCGTAACGCTTGAGCTTGAGATCGAGAGCGAAGCGGAAGAGCTTGCCGAAATCGCCATGGGCGAAGACGGCGACGAAGGCGACGGCGAGGAAATCCCCGCCGAGTCTGACACCAAGAAGAATGCCCGCGCGCTTGCTCGCGCACTATCTGAGAGGAGCGCCAACTAATGGACGCTACGACCCTGAGCGCGAACTTTGAGGCGCGCGAGAAGGCGCAGACCGAACTACGCGCGCTTGCCGACGAGTTCGCCGGTAAGGACATGTCCGCTGAGGCTCGCTCCACTGAGGGCAAGCTACTCGACGCCATTGCCGACTATGACGGCCGTGTCCGTCGGGGCATTGAGGCCATCAAGGCTTCTGAGTCCGTGACTTCGCTTATGGCGGGTCTGCACGGCACCGGCAGCAAGCGTGACACTCAGGCGAAGCTAGACGCTGCGGCTGATCAGCTTCGTTCGCTTGAGCTTGGCCAGGTTGCCGACTTCGCGCCGGAGCGTCGGGCGGTCGACACTGCGACCGGCAAGGACGTCATCCCGCGTACCCTCTTCGGTCAGCTTCTCGCTGAGGCCGTGAACCGTTCGACCGTCATGCGCAATGGTGCGACCATCATGACCACGTCGTCCGGCGAGCCTATCGACATGGCGGTTATCACCGGTCGCGCGTCCGCTCAGATCACCTCTGAGAATGCCGCGATTGCCGAGAGCAACCCGACCCAGGTCACTCGCTCTATCGGCGCGTACAAGTACGCGTACGCCTCGGTTGTCTCCACTGAGTTCATTCAGGACCAGGCTCTAGACCTAGTCGGCTTCCTGGTCGGCGACGCTGGACCGGCTATCGGTCACGGCATGGGTACCCACTTCCTGACCGGTGACGGTGTCGGCAAGCCGAAGGGAATTCTGTCCGCTGCCCCGACTGCCAACGCGACGTTCAAGCTTCCGGGTGGGGCCGTCAAGGACACCCAGGTTTCCGACGGTCTGATTGACCTGTTCTATGAGCTGCTACCGGCCTACCGGACTAACAGCACCTTCGTTGTGTCCGACAAGATTGCCGCGATCATGCGGAAGCTCAAGGACGCGAACGGTCAGTACCTTTGGCAGTCTGCTCTAACCGCCGGTGCCCCGGACACCTTCAACGGTCGCCCGGTTGTCACTGACGTCGCCATGCCTGACGACAAGGTTCTATTCGGCGACCTGTCGAAGTACCGCGTCCGCATGGCGGGTCCGCTTCGTGTCGAGCGTTCGCTAGATGCGAAGTTCCTGAATGACCAGGTTGTTTACCGGTTCATTCAGCGCGCTGACGGTCTGCTAGTCGACGAGCAGTCGGCGAAGGTGCTTGCCGTTTCCGGCACCGGTGCCTAAGTCCTAGCGGCTTCACGGGGGTTGGCAGACTACTCAGTGAGTAGTCTGCCAACCCCTGCCCAGGAAGGGGGACCATGTCCTACGCAACTACCGATGAACTTCGGGCACTTGACGGGCTGGACGATTCAAGCATCTTCCCCGCTGAGACCCTGAGCGAAGCTATTGACTTCGCCGTTGAGACCGTTGAGGTTTACTGCGGTCGCAAGTGGGTTGGCGTCGACTCGCCCCCGGAAACGATCCGTTGGTGTGTCCGCACCCTTGCCCGGCAGTACTGCCTAGATGGTGTCTCGCGCATCCCGGACCGGGCCCTACAGCTTCAATCCGAGTTCGGCTCAATCCAGTTGGCGCAAGCGGGCGGCAACTGGCGTCCGACGTCGCTGCCTGAGGTCAACTCAAAGTTGAATCTCTACCGCGTGCGTCTGCCGTTCATTTTCATGTAAGGGGCTTGCCGTGCTGATCTTCGAAGCGAAGGTTGCCCTATTCGAAAAGCTTCGGTCGCTCGTTCCCGCTGGGACGCAATGCACGTTCGCCGAGACTGGCAAGGCTGATCGTCGTCATCAGGTGTGGCTAGGTGCCACCACGGACGACGAGCTAGAGCCGGTCGGGATGCGGCAGGGTACGCGGAAGCCTACGGCCGTTACGGGCTATGTAGACGCTCACGCACTCGTCATATCGCCCGGTGACCCGATAGCCGCTGAGAGGGCCGTTTACGCGCTTCGTGAGCACATCGCTGAGGCTTGCCGGTCTGTCGACCGGGCGAGCGTGGCGGGGCTCGTCGATATCCGGCCGGAATCCAGCGAGACGGACACGGCCGAAAACACTGACGGCGCTTATGCCGCTCTCACCGTTCGCGTCAAGATTCGCGGACGCGTCACCTAAGGAAGTGATCCCATGGCGCTAGACGCTGCAATCGGCATCGGCAAGGAAGCCTCTTACGGCGTTCCCGCTTCGTCTGTCCTCGGCTACGAAGGCAAGGCGGACAGTTGGAAGACGTCGCGCGAGTTCATTGAGTCGGTCGGCTTCCGGTCTGGTCTACAGACTGCCCGCGCGGACCGCCGGAACATCATCAACATGGGCGGCGAAGGGGAACTAGAGGTCGACCTACTTGACGCGGGCGGCGCGGCTCTTCTCTCCGCTGCCTTCGACAAGTACGACGGCGGAACCCCGGACGCCGCGAACGGTGTCACGAAGCACGTGTTCACGACTGGCACGAACAGCGAAGCCCCGTCGTTCACTTCGCAGATGATCCGGCCTACGGTCGACGGCAAGAACGTCGCTTACAAGCATGTCGGTTGTGTGGCTACTGAGTTCGGTCTGACGGCCGAAGTTGAGAACGCCGTTGCGCTGACTGTGTCGTTCGACTTTCAGGACGTCGCGCACACTGACAAGCCGGGCGAGACGCTGCCTATCGCGTACCCCGATGTTGCGTTCGCCTATGACTGGTCGCGTGTTGCTCTCGCGCTCACCATCGACGGCGCGTCGGCCCCGATCGATGCGAACTCGTTCGAGCTAACCGGCGACCTGGGTATGAAGGTTGACCGGCGCTTCCTGCGCGGTAGCTCGCTCAAGGCGAAGCCCGTACGCGCTGCCGTGCCGACCTATGAGGGCACGTTCAAGGGCGAGTTCGGCAACGATGCTGTCAAGCTGTACGAAGCGTTCATTGCCGGTAAGACGGCTTCGCTCGCTGTCACCTTCGAGGGTCTGAACCCCGGTGCCGACGTCACCATTGAGTGCCCGGCAATCCAGTTCACCGGCGACTCTCCCGAAGCGTCCGTGGACGACGTCACGGTTGTTGAGCTTCCGTTCCGCGTGCTCGACCCCGGTGACGGTACCCCGGCTATCACGCTGACCTACACCGAGCCTACGGCCGGATGGGTCAAGCCCGGTCCGTAAGGGGGAGCGGTGGCAGGCTCGCAATTCTCGGTTCAGGTTGAGGGACTGAACGACCTGAAAAAGGCGCTCAGGCAGCTCAAAGACCGGGACCTCAATAAGAAGGTGCGAGACGCCAACAAGGCGGCAGCGGAGATAGTCAGACCCGAAGCGCAACACCTTGCGCCCCGACACACACGCACTTCAAAGGACAACAAGAAATACCGTCCGGGCAAGCTTGCGAAGTCGGTCAAGGTTCAGGCGTCGGCTAACTCCGCTGCCATCAAGGCGGGCACCAAATCACGCACCCCGTACGCGGGGGCTATTCACTTCGGTTTCCCCCGGCGGGGCATTCACGCAAACCGATTCCTTTACCGAGCAATGGCCCGAAACAGTGAGGCCGTCTCGGAAACCTACCAGCGCGAAATTACTGACGTGCTGCGAGACAAGTTGGAGAGTTAGCCATGGCCGCGAAGAAGACCGCTGAGAACGTCGGTTCCCTGGGTGAGGTTCTGTCCATCGACATTGACTCTCTCTCCATCGACGAGATTGACGTTATTGAGGACATCATCGACGGCCCGCTAGACGCTCTCGCGAAGCCGGGTGCCCGTAAGGCGAAGCTACTGCGCGCCATGGCGGTTGTCATCAAGCGTCGTGAGGACCCGACCTTTACCGCTGAGGACGCGGGCAAGCTTCGTATCTCGCTCAAGAACAAGCCGAAGGACCCTACGCCGCTCAGCGAGTAATTACGTGCGCGCGGCTCGTCGGGCATTTCAAGGGGCTCACATGGTCTGACGTGCGCTCGCTCTCGCTGAGGGATTTCAACACGCTCACGGACCAAATGGTCAGTGACGTCGAAGAGCAGAACAAGCAAGACCGGCGCGCGTCCCGTGGCCGAACAAGCGGGGGGACGTCAGCCGGTGAACGGCGTACGCCGGTCATGACATAGGGGGTGACCCATGGCCGGTGAGCCGATCCGGATTACGTTGCTGGGCGACGTGTCCGACCTAGCGCGAAGCATGGCGCGCGCATCGTCTGAGGTGAACGGGCTAGGTAACAACCTGACCCATGCGCTACAGGGTGCGTCCGACGAAGCCGACCGGCTAGGCGACGAAGTACAGCATGGGGTCGACGGCGCGGGAGACTCGCTCTCAGGCTTCGGCAAGAAGTTCGCGGGTCTCGCTGCGGCGGCCGGTGTCGCCGTTGGTGCCGCTCTCGCCGTTGGCCTACATGAGGCCATGGACCGGGAAGCCGGTAACGCGAAGCTAGCCGCTCAGCTAGGTGCCGATCCGGCACAGGCTAAGACCCTGGGGCAGGCTGCCGGAAAGGTCTATTCGGCCGGTTACGGCGAATCCGTCGCTGACGCGAACGAAGCGCTCAAGTCCCTTTGGCAGCAGGGTCTAGTACCCGCTGGGGCGACGTCCGCCGAAATGGCGAAGATCAGCAAGAGCGCTATGGACGTCGCATCGGTCCTGGGCGAAGAGGTCGGGCCTACGGCTAATGCCGTCGGAACGATGATGAAGAACGGTCTAGCCAAGAATGCCGACGAGGCTATGGACATCCTTGTTGCGGGAACGCAGCGAGGTGCCAACAAGGCTGAGGACTTGCTAGACACGTTCAATGAGTACTCCGTTCAGTTCAAGAAGGTTGGACTAGACGGCAAGACCGCAATGGGTCTCATCCAGCAAGGTTTGCAGGGTGGTGCGCGAGACGCTGACACGGTCGCTGACGCGATCAAGGAATTCAGCATTCGCGCCATTGATGGCAGCGCAACGACTATCGACGGGTTCAAGTCCATTGGGCTGAATGCCGACGACATGCAAAGGAAGATTGCGGCCGGTGGCCCGACTGCTGAGAAGGCACTAGGGCTCACGCTGGACAAGCTACGTGCCATCAAGGACCCTGCCGAGCGCTCAGCGGCAGCGGTAAACCTCTTCGGCACTAAGGCTGAGGACATGGGCGATGCGCTGTATTCGCTCAACGTCGACACGGCGGTTTCCGCCCTGGGTAAGGTCGACGGCGCTGCCGACACGGCAGGCAAGACCATGCACGACACGGCAGCGAACAAGATCTCTGTTTTCACTCGAAGCCTTGAGACGTTCGCGGTCGACGTGATCGGCGGCAAGGTGCTGCCCATGGTTGAGAGCTTCGTGGGCAAGCTCAAGACGCTCGCTAGTTGGATTGAGCAGAACAAGACACCCATCCTGACCGTGGCCGGTGTCATCACGGCCGTCATGCTGCCCGCGCTGATTCAGTGGGGCGTGCAGTCGGTCACGAGTGCCGCTCTCGCGGTAGGCGCGTGGATATCCAGCGCCACGACGGCGACCGGTTCCGCGCTCACCCAGGTTGCCGCGTCGTGGTCCGTGGTCGGTGGTTGGCTCAAGGCAGGGGCGCAAGCGCTCTTGTCCGGCGCAATCATCGTCGGGCAGTGGGTAGCCGGTGCCGCTTCCGCGATCCTCAACGCAGCGATCATGGTTGCGCAGTGGGTGCTCATGGGCACTCAGGCGATGTTGCAGGCTGCCCGCATGGCTGCCGCGTGGCTTCTCGCCATGGGCCCGATACCGCTGATCATTGCGGCAATCGTCGGTCTCGCGCTGATCATCTGGCAGAACTGGGACAGCATTAAGCAGTGGACCGGCGAGGCTTTTGACTGGGTGTGGGACAAGATCAAGGCAGTGTTCAACTGGCTAAAGGATCTGTTCCTGAACTTCACCGGGCCGGGGCTGATCATCAAGCATTGGGACACGATCAAGAACGCGACGGCGAATGCGTTCAACGTCGTCAAGGAAAAGGCGAAAGCCGGACTAGACGCGGTGGTCGGGTTCTTCCAGTCCCTACCGGGTCGCATCCTGGGAATCGTCGGCAGCATCGGCAACGCTGCGGCGAGTGTCGGCCGAACCATCATCGACAAGCTAGGGCAGGGTCTTTCGGCTCTCGCTGGGTTCGGCAAGTCGATCGGCGACGCCGTAGCCCGTGGGCTCAAGACCGCGATTAACTCGCTTATCGACTTGCTCAACTGGGCTATCCCGGACCGCATCGGCATTGGGCCGATTGGCGTTGATCTGCCTCACAACCCGATCCCGAAGATTCGCGCCATGGGTGGCCCGGCGTCCGGCCTTACGCGGGTCGGCGAGCGTGGCCCTGAGTGGCTGAACCTCCCGAAGGGTTCCAGCGTGGTTCCGAACCATGCCGGACCGTCGGGCGGGGGAGTGGTGGTCAACGTCCAGACGAATGCCGACCCGTACGCGATCGGCCGTTCCGTGGCGTGGGCACTGCGGACGACGTAACGAAGGCGGGCAGACTACTCACTGAGTAGTCTGCCCCGTCCCAACTAGGGGGAACGATGGCAGAGTTGGAAGACTGGACGTGTGAGTTTGGCGGGCTCGTCATGGGTGCCCCGGACTCCCCGATATCGATCGTTGCCGTCGATGGGTTGCTCTCGCTGCCCGACGTCCGGTCTTCCGATCTCACCCTTGTGCAGCGTCACGGCTTGTACGCGGGTGACGACTACATGAACGGCCGGACGGTCACGCTGACGCTTGAGGTCTACGGCAGCACGCGGGAAGAGTTCACAACGGCCCTGAGTGCCGTCTACGCAGCGTTTCAGCCTGCCGAGCGTGAGAAGCCCCTACGGTTCCGTTTTCCGGGCGTAGGCGGCGACCTGACGGGCTTCGTGAACGTCCGTCCGCGCAAGCGGTCCGGCCCTCTTGACCTGAACTTCGCCTACCGGGTGTGCAACGTCGTCGTTGAGTTCTTCGCGACTGACCCGCACATCTACGGCGACACGCTCACGAGCCTCGCTCTCTCCGCCCCGTGGAAGGGGAGTGACCCGAAGCTAGGTTTCACGCAGCCCGGTTCGGTCAACGCGCTGCCGGTCATCACGCTGACCAACGCTAAGGACGTCGTCATTACCGACGAAGTCACTGGCGAATGGTTCGGCATGACGAACCTATCCGGCGGTCTCACCATCAACAGCGAAGCGCAGACCGTCACCGCGACGGCGACCGGAGCGAACTTCAATGACCGCATCACGGCCGGTAGCACGTGGCCAGAATTCAAGTTCGGGACGCACCGGCTGAGCCTTACGACGCTCGCCGTGAATGCTCCGACGACTGCCGTAATCGAGTGGCGGAATAGGTGGGCCTAGTGAACGCGCTTTACTCCGTCGTTCAGACGAACCTGAAGACGGGCAACGTTGTTGCCACGCTGCCGATTACCTCGCTGGCATTCGCGCACACGCTGAACGCGCCCGGCTCGTGCGCCGTGGGTATCCCGCTCTTCGCCCCTGAGGCGGACGCAGAGAGCCTTATCCCTGGGGTCAGTGGGCTAGTCGTCCTCAGGGACGGGCAGCCGGTATGGGGCGGCATTCTGTGGACTCTCGCCGGTGATATCGCGGCGGGGACGCTGACGCTCAACGCGTCCGGCTACCACTCGCACTATCAGGGTCGGTACTTCGTCAACGGGTGGGACGCGAAGAGCACCGAGCAGGCAACACTACTCAAGAACTGGGTTGCCTACTGCAACACCAACAACGGCATTGGCACGGACGCTACCGGCGTCACGGCGACCGGCCACAAGCGAACCGCTACGTGGACGCGCTACGAGCTTAAGAACGTCGCTGAGGCCATTGACCAGCTTGCCGACAACATCGGCGGTTTCAACTTCCGGTACGTCCCCTACTGGGTGACCCCCGGCAAGAAGATCGGTCACCGGTTCGTCATATCTAGCCGCGAAGGTGTGGCGACGTCTCACACGCTTGCGCACCGCGCGAACTGCAACGTGACGAGCGTGAGCTATGACAGCACCGCGCTATGTACCGTCGCCTACGCGACCGGCGCTGATAAGGGCAACGGGGAAAAGCTCGTCGGCATTTTCAAAAATGCCTCTCTCGCGGTGACCATGCCTGAACGCGTCGTCGTCGGCTCGTATACCGACGTCAAGGAAACGCAGACGCTCATAGACAAGGCTCAGGCGCACATCAATGCCGGTGCCGTGCCTACAGCGATCCCGGAACTGACCCTGTACCCCGGTGAGTTCGGCCCGCTGGACTTCACCCCTGGGGACATTACGGCCGTCGACATCGACGCCGGTTACATCGCGCTTTACGACGAGTTCGTTGTTACGGAGTGCGCGACCACGGTTGATGTGAACGGTACGGAAACCATCAAGCTCGCACTTGCATCTAAGGAGCTATTCCAGAATGGCAACCCAAGCTAACGTTGTTCCTCCGTCGCTCGTAAACGAACTCTCCGAACTCAAGCGGCGCATGTCCGCCATTGAGCGCGCACCGGCCCCGGTCAACAAGTTCGACCGGTACCCGTCCGTTGAGTGGGCGGCCGTCGGCCGTGGTCGGCTCGGTCAGAACGAGTGGTCATCCTGCGGCATCGCTAACGTGACCGGCATGGTCTTTGACCGTGTTGAGGTCAAGTACATCACTGACCGAATCATCAAGGGGCGTTCGGAAGCGGAGATTCGCCTAGCGGCATTCCGGCATTACGGGAACGCTCAGCGCGAGGTTGTTTCGGCGTCGGCGACGATGTGGGTTGGTGGCGAGACAAACCGAGTCATCGGCACCGGAACGATTCAGTGGATTCACGGAATCCCCTTCGGGTGGGACTACGCCGACGACACCACCATTTACACCATCGAGCTACAGCACCGGTACGCGTCGGCGTCGCAGACTCCGGACAAGGTCAACGTCCGGCAGATGTTCGGTTACTCGAAGATGTCGAACGAGAACCTGAAGAACACTGACGGCATTATCAGTAACCCTGACGGGAAGATTTGGGCCCCCGGCCTGTCGGCTATCAGCGGCGGCGTCCCCTACTACGGGTGGGTTGACGTTGAGGACCGTAACGACGTGTGGGACGGGTCTTACAACATCAGCAACATGCATTACTGCGTTGGCCTACCCGCTGAGCGTCTGCCGAACGCAAGCGTTAAGGGGAATTTCTGGTACCGGGGTACCAGCAACATCAAGGGCGTTCGCGACCCCGACATTACCGAGCCGGTCTTTTACGTGTAAGGCGTACCCACCAATGGACATCACCCGACTATACGGATCGGCGGAAATCGTCGTTCCCCTTCTCGTGTTCGCTGCCTACTCGCTGCGGAGGTTCCGCAGCGGGATGGAAGCCACATGGAAGGAAGAGGCCGAAGCGTACCGCTCGAAGGTTGAGCGTCAGTCCGAAGAGCTTGCCGAACTCCACAAGGAAGTTCGGGAGTTGAGGCGCGAGAACGCCGAACTACGTACGCAGATCGCTCAGTTGCTCGCACGCCCGTAAGTACAACCGGCTGTCAGACTGCTCACTGAGTAGTCTGACAGCCCCCATTGGGGGACACCATGGCTACCGTTACACCCTTTGCGGCGCTGCCCGCTTCCATCCCTACCGTGACCGTCAAGGGTAAGTACCGTGGCCCGGACGGACGGGCCCTCAGCGGTACCGTCACGTTCAGTGCGCCGAGTCTGCTGACGTTCCCTGAGGCTGATCTATTCATTGCGGGTCCGGTCGTTGCTCAGCTTGACGCCGAAGGCTCGTTCTCGGTTGCCCTACCGGCGACCGACTCACCCAACATGAACCCTTCTGACTGGTCGTACTCCGTCAAGGAAAACCTTGCCGGTGTGGTGGGTTCGCGCTCGTTCGCGATGCTGCTACCAAAGGCCGTTACGGTCGTCGACCTAGCCGACATTGCCCCGTCCGACCCGACCACGCCGAACTATGTTCCGGTGTCCGGCTCGAAGATCCTGACGGGTACCGCTGCCCCCGCTGCAACGCTGGGTCTGACGGATGACTTCTATGTCCAGTACGACACGCGCACGCTGCTAGGCGTCACGCACACCACTGTGACCAACTGGCGTAAGACGCTGGGTGTTTGGGCGAAGGTGGGCGGCGACGTTCGCGGCTCTCAGATCTACCTAAACACTGCGTCGACTCCGAGCACGGACTCTAAGCCCGGTGACGTTCTGATCAGGACCGACACCGGTGACATGTGGCAGCGCGACGCGTCCGGGTGGGGGACGACTAAGGGCAGCCTCAAGGGCCCTCAGGGGCTCAAGGGCGACAAGGGTGACACCGGCGCTGAGGGCGTTGCCGGTAGCAAGGTGTACGCCTTCGCGACCGGCACTGAGTCTCAGGGCAAGGGTGTGCCCGGTGACTTCGCCATTCGCACCGACACCGGAAACGTCTACCTGTACGAGCTTCCCACGGGGTGGACGAGCAAGGGGAGCATCAAGGGCCCGACCGGTGCGACTGGTGCCCAGGGCACGAAGGGTGACGCCGGAGCGACCGGCCCGGCAGGGGCGACCGGTGCGGCCGGTCCTCAGGGCCCTGAGGGCCCTCAGGGCGTCCCCGGGCAGAACGGTTCGGGTTCGGGTACCGTCACGGCCGTCAACGGCGTTCAGCCGGACGGTACGGGGCTTGTGACCCTCGCTCCCGCTGACGTGGCTGCCGTCCCTGCCAACGGCACGGTTGCCGGTGCTGAGGTAGTCCTTAACTCGACTGGCAAGAATCCTCTTGTGGTCAACGGCAGCGACGGCGTGAACCGGTTCTCTGTCACGACTGCCGGACACCCGTACAGCAACTCTGACCGGGCGACGTTCTACAACCTGGGTGTTGGTGACACTACGGTCCCGTTCGCGGGTGCCAAGTACGGCGTTCTCGGCATTGCCAACACGAAGGCAGGGCAGGGCCCGACGGACGGGCTTGCCCCGGTCAACGGCGCGATCATGTACGCATCCGGGGGCAAGCTTCGCGGCCGGAACTCCGACGGCGCTGACTTCGAGATTGGTTCGGTCCCGTCCGGCGTGCTGACCACTGCCAACGTGAACGTTGCGAACGGTATTGCTCCGCTCAACGAGTTCGCAAAGGTGCCTACGGCGAACCTCCCGGACCTGGGGGCGACGTACGTCAAGGTTTCAACTCGCGGTGCGGCAAACGGCGTTGCCACGCTGGACGCGTCGGGGCTCGTCCCTGCCGCTCAGCTACCGGCTACGGGTGGCAGCGGGGCTAAGAACACGTGGACCCCGGACGCTCTCGGCTTCGCCGCGTGGTCGGCCGACCCGGCTACCGCCGTTGCCTACACCGGGACGGCTACGAAGTACACCCGTACGGGGCGCGTGTTCATGCAGGGGTTCAACATCACTGAGACCACGCAGGTTAACGCTGTCGTGATGTTCGCCCGTGGCTATGGCGGTATCGCTGCGTACAAGGTTCTCTGCGGTATCTACCGCGAGAACGGTACGTCGGTGTCTCGCATGACGACTTCTGTCTCTCCCCCCAGTGCGGGGCAGATCACCGGTTCCCCGTCGCAGATGACCGCCAATCACTTTGGCGCTGTCCCGGTGAAGCTGACCGCAACGGTCACGCTTACGCCCGGTCGCTACTGGGGCGCGTGGATGCAGCAGGCAGGCGGGGCGGCTGACTTCGGTTACGTCCACATTGCTAACGACGGCTTCGCGGTCGAAAACTTCTACCTGGGAAGCGCGTTCGCGCGTTCCTGGTACCTCGACTCTCAGGCGTCCCTACCCACTACGGCAAACCAGGCTTCGGGCCTAATCGACCATGACCGTCCGGTCATGGCGCTCGCCATGGTGTAACCCTGCCTACTCACTGAGTAGGCAACGTGCCCCGTCCGGGCGTACCGGGCGGGGCTTTCTCATGAAAGGAAACAGGCATGTCCCGTTTCAGCGAGGCTAGTTGGCGACCGATCCCGGTCAACTTCACTGCGGGCGGGCAGGAGTCCGTACAGGGTGTTGTGATCCACATCATGGACGGTTCGCTGTCCGGCACTGACTCTTGGTTCCGCAACCCTGCCGCGTCGGCGTCGTCCCACTTCGGTACCGGCCGTTCCGGCGCGCTGTATCAGTGGGTTGACACTGCTGACCGTGCATGGGCACAGGCAGGGGGTAACCGCACGTGGCTGAGCATCGAGAACGAGGGGAAGGGGGGCGACGCTCTCACTGACGCTCAGATTGACCGTTGCGCGTCCGTGCTCCGTTGGGCCCATGAGGTCTACGGCGTGCCGCTACAGCTTGCAACTAGCCCGTCGGGCAAGGGTCTTGGGTACCACGGCATGGGCGGGGCTGCATGGGGCGGTCATACTTCGTGCCCCGGCTCGAAGGTTGTTGCCCAGCTAGGCGAGATTGTGAAGCGTGCGGGTGGCAGCGGTGGCGGTGGCGGAACTACTCCGTCCCGTGCTCAGGTCACCATCAACGGACTCGTCTACGGCTACGGCGCGAAGGGTGACCATGTCACCCAGGTCGGTACCGCGCTCGTCTCGAAGGGTTTCGGTAAGCACTACACCGACGGTCCGGGCCCGAACTGGACTGACGCCGACACGCTCAACTACGCGGACTTTCAGCGGTCGTTGGGCTTCACCGGCGCTGACGCGGACGGTGTCCCCGGTGCGTCCAGCCTCAAGACGCTACTAGGCACCCTGCCGGGTGGCAGCGCTGCCCCGAAGTTCGAGCCGTTCCCCGGTGACGCGTTCTTCAAGGGTGCCCCGAAGTCTCCGATCATCACTGCCATGGGCAAGCGGCTTGTTGCTGAGGGGTGTTCGGCGTACTCGTCCGGCCCCGGTGCCCAGTGGACGAGCGCTGACCGCGAGAGCGTCCGGAAGTGGCAGCGCAAGCTAGGCGACGCCGCCGCGTACTGCGACGGTTTCCCCGGTCGGAAGCAGTGGGACGCGCTCAAGGTCCCGAAGGTCTAGTCACTCTCCGTCTATCCCGCGGGGGCTGCAGAGCGCCCGGCATGTCCGTTTTTGCCCACATCCACCCGATGCCGGCTCCGGCATAAATCTTACAGACAGTAATCAAAGGAGTTTGTCAAGTGGAGTTCATCAAGGCGCACGCCGCGCGCATCTACGCCGTTGCCGTCGCGCTCGTCGCGCTCGTCGCGCACTTCGTGCCGGACCTACCTAGCGCGCTCATCCTGGGTGTTGCCGCTGCCCTACTCGGTACCGGTGAGGCGGTGCAGCGCGTAGGCGCGAAGTCCCTTGCCGCTGCCCTACTCGACAACGACGGCAAGCACCGCAAGGCGTAGGGGGTCGACGCTCTAGACCCTGCCCGAAGGCGTTGCCGACGAAGGGGCTAGAGCATGACCTATCGACACGTTGCACTCATGGGCCGGGCGCGTAGCGGGAAAGACACCGTTGCCGCCCGGCTCGTCTCACGCTGGGCATTCACGCGGGTTGCCTTCGCTGACCCCCTTAAGGGTGTCGCGCTGAGGCTGAACCCGATCATCCCGACGACGTACGGCGTTCATGTCCGGCTCAAGTCCCTTATCAAGGACGTCGGTTGGGAGGCAGCGAAAGACAACTACCCTGAGGTTCGAAGGGTGTTGCAGACTGCCGGGCAGACCGTTCGCGAACTTGACCCGGACTTCTGGGCGAATCTCGCGTGCGACAAGATCGACGTTGCCGACACGTGGAACCTCCCCGTAGTCGTGACCGATGTGAGGTACCCCAACGAAGCCGAAGCGCTCAAGGCGCGGGGCTTCCTGCTGGCACGCATCAAGCGAGTCAGCGCTACGGGGAACTTCCTTACCGGCGAGAACGGAACACACGAGAGCGAGACGGCGCTAGACGACTACCCGGCAGACGTGACGCTGATCAACGGCGGAACGCTCTTCGAACTGGACACCGAAGCGGACACGTTGCTTCGAACGCGCTGACGATTAGCCCCCTACAGCCTTCGGGTTGTAGGGGGCTTTTCTGCGTTTCAGACTACTCAGTGAGTAGTCAGGGGTTGCGGGCCCATGATCGTTTCGGTAAGGTCGGCCCTCCCAGCACGACAACGGGTCGGGCGGAGAGTGAGGGCAGCGAAGATGAACGACATTGAGCGTTGGATCAACGAAGCCCCGCACTCTCGCGGTTTCTGCCTGATCGGTAAGGGCAAGTCGTCCCACTTCACGCGGGGCAATGACGAGACCCTTTGCGGCAAGCTCATGATTGCCGACGGCAGCCGGTACGTCAGCGCTAGCGACGCTGCCGACTACAAGCCGTGCCGTACGTGCTGGACCAAGATGGAGCGCGAGAGCGCAGAACTCGAAAAGGTGGGGACCATGGCAGAGGTACAGAACGAGACGGCGAAGGTCATGGAGCGCGCGACGCTGGGTAAGGCGAAGACGGTTCACGTGTTGCAGTACGACGGCGCGCAGACCGCTTGCGGGCGGGACGCGAAGACCAACACGCACGTCGTCAAGCCGGACACCGAAGTCACGTGTAAGAAGTGCGCGACCGTCGCCGCTTCGTTCGCACCCCTGCCTAAGGCCGCTGAGGTTCCGGGCCTGTTCAGCCACACCGACGACACCACCAACACCACGGGAGAGACCGACATGGCAGCGAAGACGATGGACAAGGCAGCTCAGACGAAGGCGGACGAAGAGGTTCGCGCGGGCATTGAGCGACTGACGGCGCTGATCACCCAGGGCGGCGACGGCGAGTCGGCCGAAGCGCTGACGGAAGAACTCAAGACGGCTACCAACGCGATCACGGGCACCGGTGCCGCTGCCATCAAGGCGAAGCTTCGCGCCGACATGGACAAGGCGATTGCCGACGCGCTCAAGGCGAAGCCGTCCGCTGACGTTGCCGTCAAGGGCGAGTCGGCCCCTGAGGTCGAAGACCGCACCAACACCCCTGAGGTTCGCGCGCTCGTCGCTGACGGCGTCGAGAAGGTCAAGAAGGGTGTTGCCCTGGGGCGCAGCATGGGGGAGGTTGCCGAAGAGCTGACGGACACCATGATTCACATCCGCGTTGCCATGCTGAACCCTCACAACCTGCCCGACCTGACGTCGCGCGGCAAGAAGACGAAGGATGCGGCAGGGGAGGCGTACGCAATCGTTCTCGCTGAGCTTGAGAAGTCGGGCGATGAAGTGGGCGCGGCGACGGTCAACAGCCTCAAGCGTGGCGTACAGAACCGCATGGCGGGCAAGCTCGCGTCGTGGCTGGGCAGCCTCAACGATCAGGTCGAGTTCGCCCGTGAGACGTTCCCCGCGATCGCTGAGGGCGAGTACGCCGACATGGAGCCTGAGGCGGCCGTGCGCGCGCTGTACGCCGACGCTGACGAGAAGTACAAGTTGCCGATCATGAGCCGGTCGGAACTCCAGACGGCGCGTAAGAACGGCGAGGAAGAGGGCGGCGAAGGTAAGGGCGAAGACGAAGAGACCGACGAAGGTAACGAGCTGGGCGAAGACGCCACCCCTGCCGCGAAGCGTGCAAGCTCGTACCTGAGCAAGGCGGAAGAGTTCTTCGAGAAGACTGAGAAGAAGCTCAGCGCACCCAACGTGAAGAAGATGACCGACGACGAGAAGACCGCCATCAAGGCGAAGATTGATGCCCTGATCGCTGAGGCTGCCGCCCTGGGTGCGCTGCTCAAGTAGGACCCCGGTCCGGTCTGACTACTCAGTGAGTAGTCAGACTGACCCGCCCACCATGCCGACCCCCCGCGCGACACCACTGCCGGGGGGTCGGCTCACTAGTAGAGAGAGTTAGGGACATGGCTGACAGGCTTTCCGTGGTGCCGAACGGCCCTAGGAAGTGCACATGGCAGGGCGACGGCGCACCGTGCACCGAGGACGCGTTGCCGCGCGACGACTACTGTCACGCGCACGCTGCCAAAGATGACGCCGACAGGGAATCACTCGCAGACTTCCCCGGACAGCTGATCACCCAACGAAACGGGTTCACGTTCAAGCGCGACCCGGGGGCGAAGGGGGGCAAGGTGTACGACGAAGACGACGCGTTGCGCGGTGCGTTCATCGTCATGGACGTCGGCGACGCAGACACCCCCCTGGGCGTCTACGTCAAGGCGTGGCAGCGCGACGAGTTCGTTTACGCCGACACGTACGACGGCGCTGCCGGGTGCATCCTCGCGGCTGAGTACGGCGCTGAGGACGCGGGGAGGCGTCCGGGCAACACGTGGTCACTGTTCAACATCGACGGCGACGACGACACGCACGCCGTGACGGACAACGGCAAGGTAAGTGTCTGCGGCAAGGCAGTCAGCTTCCCCGTGGGCAGCAGCGAAGCCCCCACGTGTCCGGCGTGTGCGTCGGCAGTGGCGGACGAACCCGAGCGCACCCCCTAGACGCGCGCCTGAGAGCCCCTTAGCCCCGTTCGGCCCCCGTGGTCGGGCGGGGCTTTCTCATGCCCGCAGACGGGCGCTGAGCGCTTCGCGCCCCTCAGCGGTGGGGTGAGTGGTGACGAGTGACGAAATGATGAGTAGTTCTGTTCCGTACATACATCAATCAAGTAAGGCTCTAGGGCTTCAATCCGAAAGTGACGTCATCCCCGTCACTCGTCACCCCAGGGGGTCAGCTCTCTAGACCCGGTGTGTAACCGCCTAGCCCGAAAGGGGCACACACCATGGGTTCTGTCCGCACGATCATGCGTTCCGGCTCTCGCTTCTACGTCGACCCGGAAACCGCAATCAAGGTGCCCGGCGTAACCAGCGTCGTCGGGATGCTGCCTAAGCCGTTCCTCACCTTCTGGGCAGCGAAGATGACGGCCGAACTCGCCGTTGACTCCATCGACTTCGTGTCGCGCATGGCTGAGCAGGATCGAGACGGCGCGGTTGACTACCTCAAGGGGGCGTCCCGCAGGTACACCAAGGTTCGCGCCGACGTCGGCAGCGAGGCTCATGACCTCTTTGAGCGCATGATCCGGGGCGAGCGGGTTGCCTTCGTCGCGCCCGACCTTGAGCCGTACCGCAAGCACTTCGCTGAGTTCCTTGAGGCGGTCAACCCTGAGCTTGTCCGGGCCGAAGACGTCGCATGGTCCGACGCTCACGAGTACGCCGGTAGCTTCGATGCGATCTTGCGCGTGTGGCTCGACGAAGACGGCAAGCCGACCCCGGACCGGTCCGGTACGCCTCACCTCCTGATCGTCGACTGGAAGACGTCGAAGAGCACCTATCCGGACGTCGCACTTCAGATGTCCGCTTACGCGCACGCTGATCGCATCATCGACGCTGAGGGCAATGAGTTCGCCATGCCCGATCTTGACGGCGCTGCCGTACTCCACATCACCCCGGACCAGTGGGCTTTCAAGCCGGTCCGTATCGACCGCGACGTGTTCGAAGTGTTCCTCACGCTGCGTCGCGTGTTCACGTGGGACCGCGAGACGAGTAAGACCGTGATCGGCCGTGCCATTGCGAAGAGCACGAAGATTGTGACCGGCACCCAGCGACGAGCGAAGTAACCGGGGGATCGGCTCACTAGACCCCAAGTGAGAGAGGGACGGCGCGGCAGGCGAACGAAGCCCCGCCCGTCCCTCTCCCCAACCCCCGTACTACACAGGAGAGAAACGCATGGCGCTCAAGATCTGGGACACCGACCCCAACAACAAGCCGAAGCCCCGTCAGACGTTCTCTGATGACACCGTGGGCCGCTTCCATTCCGGCCGTGCCGTTGACGGCGTGCCTGAGGCTCTGAGCGAGTGGCGCATTTCGACGGGTGATCCTGAGGTTGCTAAGGCCGTTGCCCAGCTCTTCGGCGGTCAGCCGATCGAGAACGAAGAGTCGACGTCTGAGAATTACATCGACGTCTTCACGGACCGGGAAACGGTGCTCGTCGTTCTCGACGGCCCGAAGTCCATCTATTCCGATCTGAAGCTCTGGAACCGCAACAAGCTCGTCCACCACTGCGACGGCGTCAGCTACCTGAGTCCGGACGAGAAGAAGGGGCGCGCGTGCGGCTGCCCTGAGCTTTTCGCGGAGCGTAAGCAGGCAGCGAAGGACTTCATGGGTCCGTCTCCGTCTATCACGGTGTCGTTCCGTCTCGCCGAGGATTACGAGCTTGGCAAGTTCAAGTTCCAGTCGGGTTCGTGGACCATGGCTCAGGTTCTTCACGAGTACGAGAACGCGCTAGCCATGGTCAAGGGCGAGGCTCTTGCCGAACTGGCCCTTGAGCTTGTCGAGTTCACCATCAAGAAGGGTCCGAACAAGGGACGGAACGTCAGCTACTACAAGCCGACCATCAAGGTTCTCAAGTCCTACAACGACGCCATTGCGGACAACGAGTGAAGCGCACCCGCGCTGAGTGGGTTGAGTTCCTGAGGGGTGCCGACGACGACATTGCGCGTCGGCCCCTTTGGGAGTTCCCCCCGGCTGTCCGCGAAGACGTGATTCATGAGCGCCGTGTCCGTTTCGGTGTGGACACTGACGATGTTGGAGATCCTGAGTATGGGTAAGCGTGGCGTTGTGACTGACTACGCGGGGGAAGAGCTATACCGGGGTGACCTAGTCACCTACGCGGCCCGGCAGGGTAACCGGGTGCGCATGACGGATGCCGTTGTGGACAAGGTGACCACTCGACTTGAGGGCGGCAGGCTTCGCCCCATGCTCAAGGTTCGGCCGACCGGCACGGAGTCCGGTTTCACGAAGCGTCGTTCTCTGCGCGCTGCGTGGATCAGCGCTGAGCACGTGCGTCTAGTCATGGCTGACCCCATGGACACGCGAGACAACGACTAGCACCGACCGAACGGGCCGGGTGGTTTCCAGTGGGAGACTGCCCGGCCCTTTTCTGTTTTGACTACTCAGTGAGTAGTCAGGAAGGAACCGCATGGATCGGAAGATCACGGCTGACGCTGCCCCCGCCCTGGGTGACGTGCGAGCAATGCCGAAGGGCTCAACTCTGTTTCTCGCTGAGGGTGTTGAGGCACGCCGAGACTGGCCCCGGTATGCCGACGCTATCGGCGCTGCCGCTTCGCGCGGTGTGGATGTCAGGTGGGTTCGTTGATGATCATCGCTGAACCGTTCGCGCTCGTCCTCATCCTGTCCATGGTCGGCAGCGTGGCCGGACTCGTCGCCGTTGTGGCGTTGCTCGTCTGGACGTGGCTACGTGGCTAACCCCAACAAGGCAAAGGGGACGGCATGGGAAAGCGACGTCCGCAACTACATGAACGACGCGTTGGGGCTCGTCGACGAGTACGGCAAGTTCCTTGACATCTTCTCAGCGCTGAACGTGAAGCGTCCGGCGCAAGAGGGTGCGGCAGACGTGGGGGACGTGCACGCCGTGCCGTTCATCCTGGAATGCAAGAACGTCAAGAGCCCCGCCGTGCCGACGTTCCTACGGCAAGCCGAAGTCGAAGCCCGCAACGCTGGGTTCCCGTACGGCGTCGCCGTGGTCAAGGTGCCCCGGCTGAACGTCCGGCGCGGCAAGGTGCATTTCACCGTGGCCACGTGGACGCGCGTACGTCTCGCCCTGGGGCTCTCGTCCCGGCAGGCATGGGACCGGTACGGCTTCGCCGCTTCGCTCCGTGGGCTGGACTCCGGAAAGTGGTATCTCACGACGGACGTTGAGGCGTTCACGCGGCTCGTCGCGGACATGCGAGAGGGGCTGAGGCACTGACAGGGGGTCGACTCACTAGGGCCGGAGTGAGACAAGGAAAGAGAGCACAACATGAAGTTTGAGACTGTCCTTTCCCGCTTCGCTGAGGTCGCCGAGCAGAACGACGGCGGGTATCTCGCGATCTGTCCGGCCCACAAGGATTCCCGCCCTTCGCTGCGTATCTGGCGGGGGGATGACAACAAGGTTCGGATCACGTGCCGTTCCGGTTGCGAGACGGCTGACGTCGTCAAGGCTGCCGGTCTCACCTGGGGCGACTTGTTCAATGCGACCGGCGACGGTCTGACGATCTCTAAGGAGCGTCCCGCCATGGTCGGCCCCGGTCCCACTGCCGCACTCGCCGCGTACGTCGACACAACAACGCTCGCCCTGGGTGCCTACGGCAGCGCGACGGCAGCCGACGCGCTCAGCTACCTTGACCGGCGCTTCGGGCTGGACCTTGAGACGGCAGCGGAACTCATGATCGGTGTGGACGACGGCAACGGGGGTTCGTTCCCGTTCCGGTCCCGCGCGTATCTCGCGTTCCCGCGCATCACGGTTCCGCTCGCTGACTTCCGGGGCGTTGCCCGTGGGCTACAGGGTCGGGACATCACCGGGCAGTGCCCCGGACGGTGGATCAGCCTTAGCAACCCTGAGGGGGCGCGGTGGGCCCCGTACGGCGTGTTCCGGGGTCAGGGTGGCTACGGGGTCACGCTCGTCACTGAGGGGCCGGGAGACGCGCTCACAGCGGTTGCCGTTGGGTACGACGCGGTTGCCGTCCGGGGTGCGTCGCTCGCTGCGTCGCCTGAGTTGATCGCTGAGCTTGCCGCCGGTCTGCGCGGGTCTCAGGTGATCGTCTGCGGAGACAACGACGCTGCCGGTAACGGCTTCACGGCTCGTCTCGCTGACGGTCTTGCCGCCCACGGGGTCGACGTGTTCACGCTCGAAGTCCCGTACGAGGGTGCCGACTTGACCGACTGGCGGGAACGGGTGGGGGCTCGTCGCTTCCCGTCTGAGCTTCACCATGCCGTCAAGGTGGCGAAGCCGGTTGCCGGTAAGGCCGGTAGCGCCGTTGTCGACGCCGACACTGGGGCGCTCGTCCCGGACACCGACGAAGCGGCGCGGGCCGTCCGGCTCATGACTGAGCTTGCCGACCGTTACGGCTCGTCTGACGTCCTCAACGCTCACGCGCTCGTCTCGTTCACCCGTGGTCACATCAAGTTCGCGGCCGGTCTCGGCTACTACGTGTGGAACGGCATTACGTGGGAGCGCAGCGAGACCCGCGTACGGCAGGCAATCCACTACATGGGGGCCGCGCTTACGGTCGCTGCCGCTGAGCTGAGCAGTGCGCACAACGCGAACGGCGGGGACGCGAAGAACGATCCGGGGGAGCGTCTGCGCAAGGTGGCGAAGGGGTTCACGCTGACGCGCAACATTGATGCGCTCATGCGTGAGCTTCGGGCCGTCCCGTCGGTGCACGTCGATGCGTCAGAGTTCGACGCGCGCCCCGACCTGCTGAGCTTCCGCAACGGGACCGTCGACCTTAGGACCGGCGTACTCCGTCCGCATGATCAGCGCGACATGTTGACGTACGCGCTGGACATCGATTACGTGGCTGACGCCGAGTGCCCCCGTTGGGAACGCTTCCTTGATGAGATCTTCCCCGGCAATCCTGAGCTTCCGGGGTACATGCAACGGCTGTGCGGCTACGGCGTAACCGGCCACGTGTCGGAACAGTGCTTCGCCGTTCTCTGGGGCAAGGGTGCCAACGGTAAGAGCGTGCTCACGGACACGCTGACGCACGTCTTCCGGACGATCAGCAAGACAACCCCCTTCGCCACGTTCGAAGAGAAGGGGTCGGGCGGCATCCCCAACGACATTGCAGCGCTGAGGGGTTCGCGTCTCGTCATGGCGAGTGAGGGCGAGAGCGGCAAGCCCATGTCGGAAGCGATCCTCAAGCGGGTCACGGGTAAGGACATGATTGCCGCTCGATTCCTGCGGCAAGAGTTCTTCGAGTTCAAGCCGTCGTTCCTGCTCATGCTCGCCACCAACCACAAGCCGAAGTTTCGCGGGCAGGACGAGGGGCTTTGGCGACGCGTCAAGATGATCCCTTTCAAGCGTTGGTTCGCCCCTCACGAGCGTGACCACACGCTAGACGCGAAGCTGACCGCTGAGGCTGAGGGCATTGCGGCATGGGCCGTCCGGGGTGCCGTCGAGTGGTTCCGGGGTGGGCTGCAAGACCCTGAGGTGATTAAGAAGAGCGTCAAGGAATACCGCGAGACGAGTGACGCTCTCGCTGGGTTCTACCCCGGCGTACTTGAGCCGTGCGAAGAGACGTGCCAGACACCGGGCAACGACGCGTTCAATCTCTACCTTGAGTGGTGCGAAGCCGAGAATCTGCCCGGTCGTGAGCGCTGGACGCGCACCACGTTTTACAGCGCCATGGAAGAGCGCGGGGTGACCCGCAAGAAGACCAACAAGGGCATTGCGCTTGTGGGTTGCCGCGTAGCCGACGCGTTCGGCCGTGAGATCAACAAGCCGTCGGGACCGGGCATCTTCGCTCAGGGCTGACCACAACAGAACAGAACGCCGGACCGGGGCTGACTACTCACTGAGTAGTCAGCCCCTTCGCATGGGGAGAGAACTTGCGTACCTACCGCCACAACGTCGCCGGTGACGACGTCACGGTATATGTCCCTCAGACCGTCGAAGACCTTGAGCGGTTCCGCGATTGGGTGGAGTACGCCGACGCGCGCGGCTCCATCGCGCTGGACACCGAAACCACTGGGCTTGATCTGTTCTCGAACGGCTACCGTCTCCGTACCGTCCAGTTCGGGGACGCCATGACGGCATGGGTGATCCACTGGGAACGCGGGGGCATCTTCCGGGAGTTCGCCGCATGGGCACTCCGTAAGATCGCACGCTTCCTGATTCACAACGCGCCGTTTGATTGGCTCGTGTTGGACCGTCACGCGGGTGTGTCGCTCGAATCGCTCGCACCGCGTACGCGAGACACGAAGTTGATGGCCGGTCTCGTCGACCCCCGGCAGCCCCAGGAAGGGGGCATTGGGACCGGTCTCAAGCCCCTCAGTGCGTACTACGTCGACCGGACCGCCCCGGACACTCAGGGGGACCTTACGGCCGTCTTCCGGTCCATGGGGCTGACGAAGGCGACCGGGTGGGCGGGCATCCCGCTGGACCATGACATTTACAACCTGTACGCGGGGCTAGACGTGATCCTCACGTCTCGGCTCTATCCGGTCCTCAAGACTGAGCTTGACCGTCTCGGCGTGCGTGACGCACTCGTTCAGTACGAGCACGAGATAGCCCGTATCTGCTCAGTGATGCAGCGACGCGGCATGGTGCTGGACATCGATTACGTGCACGCGCTAACGAAGATTCTGCGAGACGAAGAGGCTGAGTACCTGGGGGTTGCCGCCCGGTACGGGGTCGACTCCGTCAACTCCACAAGGCAGATTGCCGAAGCGCTGACGGGCATGGGCGAGACGCTGACGGAGACGACCGCCGGGGGTGCCGTCAAGGTCGATAAGGCCGTCTTGCTCGCTCTCGCTGACTTGGATGACAAGTGGCAGCGCGTAGGGGCCCGATCGGCTAACCCGCTCGCTGACGCGGTACTCAGGGCGAAGCGGTCCGGCAAGTGGTGCACGACGTACGCGGATACGTTCCTTGAGACCGTGGACGATGACGGGCGCATTCACCCGTTCGTGAATTCCATGGCTGCCCGCACGGGACGTATGAGTGTCACGCGTCCGGCGCTTCAAACGCTGCCGTCTTCCGATCAGATGATCCGGCGTGCATTGCTCGCCGAAGAGGGGCACGTCATGGTGTCCACTGACTTTCAGGCAGTGGAAATGCGCGTCCTCGCCGCACTCGCTGACGTGAAGCGAATGAAGACGGCGATTGCCAACGGTGAGGACTTGCACGACTTCACGGCGCGGCTCGTCTTCGGGGAAGGGTTCACGAAGCATCACCGGAAGCTCTGTAAGGGTGTCGGGTTCGGCAAGGTGTACGGCGGTGGCGCTGCCACGATTGCCCGGCAGACCGGCGCACCCATGGACGACGTCCAGCGCGCCATTACGGCGTATGACCGGGTGTATCCGGAGATCAAGCGCGCGTCTGCCCGCTGGCAGCGTGAGGCGTACCAAACCGGCATGGTGCACGTCAGTGTGACCGGTCGACGGCTTCCGCTGGACCGGGACCGTACGTATGCCGTCGTGAACTACGCGTGTCAGTCGGCAGCGCGTGACTGTCTGGGGCAAGCCATGATCGAGATGGAGAGCGCGGGGCTTCTCGACTACATGCGGTTGCCGATCCATGACGAAGTGTTGTGCTCGGTTCCGGCTGAGGATGCTGCCGATTTGGCACGCGAGATTGAGCGTTGCATGACGTTCGATCTCTTCGGCGTGCCGATCGAAGCCGAAGCGGAAGTTGGGTTGCGTTCCTGGGGCAGTCTGTACGGCGCTGACGTGTGACCCCGGTCACGTGTTGTGGTTACCGTGCGGTGTGTTGTGACTACAGAGGGCAGCCTACTCACTGAGTAGTCTGTTTTCTGGGTCACAACGCAAACTTTTTCTTGCCGTTCGTAACCATGATCGTTTGCGGGTCCAAACCTTGATCTCTTAGGTGATCCGCCCGTTACCTAGTAACGCAACCGTCATACCTAAGGCTGACGTCCGGTCACGCCTTCGAAACCACGTAAACCACCTACCCCCGTCCGGGGTCTTCCCCTGTGAATCGCCCGTTGCCTACTCAGTGAGTAGGCACGTAGGTTCCAAACACAACGCAACGACGAACGGCACTGATCAGGCCCCGTCTAGCAAACCCCCGGACGGGGCTTAGCTGTGCCCACTCTCTGTAACCACGCCTTAACACCCCCTTGCCAAAAACAGGGTGTGACCCAGGCCACACAGAGCTGATCACGTGCTCCGCCCCTTCCGGGGGGTCGACTCACTCGACACCGAGTGAGACCACTCGGAAGGAACACAACACATGTCGCTCACCCTTGCTCAGGTTCGTACCGCTCAGACCGGCGAGAACCTTGCCGAGAAGATGGCAGCAACCACGGCCGTCGTTGAGGCCACTGAGGGCCGGATAGCCCAGCTTGCCGAGAAGGCAGCGCGCCGCATGGCACCGACCGGCGGAGACCGGTACATGGACTACCGCGACGAGTTCGCACAGGTCGGCCGGATCACCGTGTGGGAGTCGCTTAGCCGCTTCACCGGCGAGACCGTTGATTCGTTCTTCGCGTTCATGTACGCCACCGTTGAGGACGCGCTTAAGGATGCCGTCCGCAGCGAGCGCAACGGCGCTGCCGGTGCCGACGCTGACGCCGTAAAGGTCTTCGGGTCCATGCTCGAAATGGCTGACGGGGATGTCTTCCTTGCCGAGAAGCTTTCACAGACCGTGCCCCCGAAGGGTCGCCGTCTCGGTAAGGACCGGGCCAACGCTGCCCGTCTCGCGTGGCAGGGTGCCGAGTCCATCGACGCGCCCCGTCCGGCCACGGGTGAGGGCGAGCAGTCGCCCGGCTCGTACGCCGAATCAATCGCGTCTGACTACGGCGTCCCTGAGTACCTGATCACGTCTGAGGACATCACCCGCGAAGAACGCCGCATCAAGCTCGCCGTTGTGAACGGCGTGTTGGACACCATGGGGCAGGGGCAGGCTGACGTGATCCGCTACAGCTTCGGAATCGCTGATTACGAGTGCTACGGCTACGGCCGCGAGAACAACCGGGATGCCGAACTCGCTGAGCACCTGGGCACAACCACGAAGCTCGTTCAGAAGAACCGTGACAAGGGTTTCCAGAGCTTCACGAAGCGATACATCAAGACCGTTGCGAAGAACGAAGCGCACGCCGCTGAGCTGACTGAGGCTGCCGCCGCTGAGCGCGCCCGGTAGGGGGTCGACTCACTAGCCCCTAACTGAGACCCCCGAACGAGGAGAGAAACACAATGCGCACCTACACCACCCGCGACGGCGGCAGCGTTCAGACTCGCTCGCTGGACGAGTTCCGCACGGACATGCATTACCGCGACGCGGACGGCCGGACGGTCGCAACCGTGGTTATGGCGAAGGGTGACGCCGCGCGGCTCGTCGCTGAGATCAGCCGCTAAAGCTCAAAGCCAATTGGCCGGATTCCTTCGGGGGTCCGGCCTTTTGGCAGTGGGAGACAAACCCAACGCATTGGAGAGAACGCACATGCTCAAGACCATTCGCGAAGTCAAGGCCGTTCTTACCGCTGAGGTCGGCAGGGTGCTCGTGTGGCACAACGACAAGGAAGCCCGCGCGATCAGCGTTGCCGTTCCGGGGGACCGGGCAAAGCTCACCCCGTCTCAGGCGCGAGAGCTTGGCTTGTGGCTGATCGAAGCGAGCGAGAACGTGAGCAAGCCGGACCGCTCGCCGCTTCGCAATGCGTCGGTGCCGCTCGCTGCTGAGCGGACTGCCCGCTTCGAGCGCGCGACCCCCCGCCCGTGGTGACGCCAGAGTTCAAGCCCCCGAAGCTGACGGGGGAAGCGCTACGGGCAGCGGAGTACGTAGCCGAACGCGCTGACATCTTCCGCGCGGCTCACGCACTGCTCAAGTCGTTCGAGTGGGACGAGCCGACCTATCCCGAAGACGTTCTAGGGGTGGCTTCGTTCCTCGCTGGGGACTAGCCATCATCCGGGCCCGTCAGACTACTCAGTGAGTAGTCTGACGGGCTCTTTCAACTAGGGGAGAGACCTTGCACGTTGACGTCATCGCATCAACAACTCTGAGCTACCCGCGCGCACTTGAGAACGCGTATGGGTACGACACCCGCACGGACTACGGGGAGTCGCACGCTGACGCTCTCGCTGAGGCTGCCGGGCGCATCTGTTACAAGTCGTTCGGTCGGCCCAACCCGAAGACGGCAGCGAACGCCGACTACCTAGCGAACATCCTTGCTCAGGGTCATTACTCCGTGCTTGAGCACGCGTCCGTGAGCTTCCTTGTCCGGGGCGTGTCCCGCTCGCTACTCGCTGAGCTGACCCGACACCGCCACCTGAGTTTTTCCGTGGTGTCTCAGCGGTACGTCAGCTACGCCGAGACGGAACCGGTCATACCTCCCGCACTCGTCGACCGGGAGTCGGCCCGGTACGTGCTTGAGACCGCGTACCTTGACGCGCTTGCCGATTACGAGAACCTGACACACCGGCTCGAAGCCCAGGGGCTCAAGCGCAAGGAAGCCCGCGAAGCGGCCCGGTCGGTGCTGCCGAACGCTGCCCCGGTCGACATGGTGGTTACGGGCAACCTGAGGGCATGGCGTGACGTGCTCGGTAAACGGCATCACGTGGCCGCTGACGCTGAGATCAGGGTCTTCGCGGGGCTCATCCTCGCTGAGCTTCGGAACGTCGCTCCTGGGGCCGTTCAGGACATCCCCAACGAGCCGTTCGGGGGTGGCGAGTGAAGCGGGCAGCGTTCTTCGTGTTGGGTCTCGCGCTCGTCGTCGTGCTGCTGACGGGTTGTGACCCCGGTCCGGCGTGCGAGCGGTACGAGACACACACCACGATCGTCACGACGTACAACGGCACGGCCGTGAGTGTGCATCCGGTGATCACAACGACATGTGTGGAGTACGCGAGTGAGTAACCGGCTTTCCTGGGATGACTACTTCCTGAACGGTGCACGTTGGGTTTCCACGCGTGCCGACTGCACCCGCGCTCAGGTGGGGGCAGTGCTCGTCAACGCTCGTCACGAAGTCCGGGGGACGGGCTACAACGGTGCCCCTGCCGGTGTCCCTGGGTGTGCCACTCAAGGGGCGTGCCCACGTGGGCAGTTGAGCGCTGAGCAGTGCGCGCCGGACAGCGATTACGCGAACTGCATTGCCGACCATGCCGAACGCAACGCGATCAACCACGCTGCCCCGGCTGAGCTTCCGGGGTCGACGCTGTACGTCACGCGTGAGCCGTGCCCGCAGTGCTGGACGCTGATACTGGCGAGCGGCATTGCGCGCGTCGTGACTCCCGAACGCGCTTACAGGCGCGCCTAGTTGAGAGCCCCCTACCTTCGCGGGTAGGGGGCTTTCGTCGTTTCTGACTACTCACTGAGTAGTCTGGAAATGGCCGAAAGCGGCTGATTTTCATGCTAGAGTTTCACTCGTGAGAACGCAGCGAACGAGAGGCAAGAACATGAACGCTCAGCCGAAGACGAAGGCAGCGAAGAACGTCAAGGCCGGTGATTGGGTCGTGTTCGGCGGAATGGCTTTCCTGGTGGGGCAGCCTGCCACTGAGACCAACGGTGACATCTACTTGCCGATGGGCTACATGGGGTCGCACTTCCGCCCCGCTGAGCGAGTGAAGATGCATTACAGCAAGTAGCCACCACGGAAAGCCCCCAGGCAGTCATAGAGCCTGGGGGCTCTTTCGTGTCTCGATGTCCTTTGTTGCCGAAAGCAACTATCTGAGTTGTGGTCATTTTGGTCATTGATCTTCTGCACCTGTGGTAGTAGTCGGCCGTCATTCTGGGGAACGAGGTGCTTGAGCTTTAAACAGTTCTCAGGCAGCAATGGAAGGGAACTTCCACTTGCGAAGCTTTGGTCATGCCAATCGCTCCATATGACGTCGAACTGACGTTTACCGTCCCGGTGACGACCCCGGACGGCCGTACGCAGTACCGCTCTTGCGTCTTGCTCGAAGAGCTGACAGCCGTAGACGTGATCGGCACGTGGCGAGACTTGCCCCCGCTCATGCGTGCCCACGGTGGCGCGGTCGCTCGCATCCTTGAACACACCCGATACCGGGGCTTCCGCGTCGCCGTCCGTGGCGTGCTCTCGCGCCGTCTCCTGGGGGTGGGGGAGTGGTGCAAGTCCCCTGAGACCGGCGAGCACCTGGGGCGGCTTCTGTGGACCGCTGAGGGGCTTTTCGAGCTGAACCCCTGGGGGGATGGACCCGTTGCCGCGCTGCCCGGCTTGAGCCACGTGAAGCCGAAAAGGCGCGCATCCGTTTAGCCCGTCTAACGATCTTGCTTGAATATGCAAATATGTTCCGGAATCCTCCGTTCCGCTTGAAAGGTCCCGCGTGTCCGCGCGTCATGCCCGCACTGCCCCCGCCCGCCGCAATGCCCTACCGGCCTTTGCCGTCACGGCTACGGCAGGCACGTTCGTTGCCCTGAGCACGATCACAATTGCTGCCGCTCAGCGACCGGAAGCCCCCACCATCACGCGACGCGACGAGCTGACCGAGCTGGACGACACCGAGCAAGCCGACAGATCGCCGTCTGACGGCGAGCCGGACCCCAACCCTTCCCCCGGTGCTCCCCGCATCCCGCCGGGCGCTCAGCGGGCATCCAGTGCCCCCAGTGCGCCGACTGAGGTGAAGCCGTCGCCGAAGGTGAGCAAGACTCCGCACGCTGCCCCGAAGACGAAGCCCAAGAAGCGCAAGAAACCTGGGGTGTTGGAAGGGACGAAAGACGCGCTCAAGGAAGAGCTAAAGCACGTGGTACCCGGCATCGAGAAAATCCCGGATTGGGCCCGTCCGATCGTCCATGACGCTCAGCACCACGCAGCGAAGGGGACGACCGTTCAGGCGTACATGAACCGGTCCGGCAAGCTCGTCGTCTGGGTGCGGGTCGACGAAGCGAAGACGGCGCAACCTGGGTTGTTGGGCGGCATGTTGAACGCGTCGACAATGAGCGTCGATACGCCGACGGTCGACGTCCGGCTAGTGGTCGATGACCCGACAAAGGCCACGCGGTCCGACCCGACGAAGGTGACTGTCACCGTGACCAATCCCGATACGGCGGAGACGACGACGAAGACGGCGAAGGTGACCGCACCCGCAAAGGTCACGGACGTCGCTACGAAGACCGTCACAAAGGCCGTGCAGGAATCGAGCAAGGCAGAGACGTCTAGCCTGCCCGCATGAGAATCACATGGGCCCTTGAGGGGCACGGCGTTGGGCAAGCCGAAGCGGTCGACGTGGATGCGGCAGCGAGAGCCCTGAGCGCTGCTGTGCGGGACGCGTACGCAAAGGATGGGGTGAGCGTCCAGGCGCACGTTTTGGCGACCGTCGTTGCGCCCCTCAGGGCCCAGCTCGTGACGGACGGCCGCTTTGCCGTCGAACGGGGTAACGAGTGGTCAGCGTCCCGGGGCGGCATTTTGGTCACGCTAGTTCCGGCCTGACGTCGGCGCGGCTACCTTGACACCCATGACATCGAAACTGACTCCCCCACAAGACCGGTACGAGGTTCGGCCCCTTGCCGACAAGTGGGGGATCAAAGATCTCGCCATGGGGCGCATGTGCAAGCTTGACGGCCGGTTGTTGGTGTGGCCGGACCGGCACGGCGCGTTGGAATGGCTGAGGCACTGCTACCGGACGTGGGGAACCAACCCTGCCCGCCACGAAGAGCCCCCGCCGTCGCGCCTGTGGAATAGGCGGCGGTACAACCCCCGTCAGCCTGATTCCCCGTGGGTGGGGTACACCACTCCGCCCGAACCCCGTGAAATTCCCTACTGGGGCGCGCACTAAAAAGCCCCCGGACGGTCATAGCGTCCGGGGACTTCGGTCCCACTTTAAGGCCCCGGCTACCCGTTCACGTAACGGGCGGTCGGGGCTTCGTGCTGCCTGAGTAGGCTTACTCACCGTGGACGAAGAGAAGGCATGTACGCGGTGCGGCGTGGTCAAGCCCCTGACCGATTTCTACGCCCGGAAGTCCGCGCGAGACGGGCATACGAGTGCCTGCACGGAATGCACCCTTGGTGCGCAGAAAGACCGGCTAGCCCGTAACCCTGAGGTCGCTAAGGCCCGATCGGCTCAGGCCACGGCACACGCGCAAAAGCTGAAAGCCGAAGACCCTGAGGGGTTCAAGAAGCGGAAAGCCGCTGAGGCAGCAGCGCGCCGGGCGCGAAAGCTAGCCGAAGACCCTGAGGGGGCACGGGCCAAACAAGCGGCGTACTCGCGTGCCTCGGCGCAGCGTAAGAGGGACGAACTAGCCGCGCTGCAAGCCCAGGTGGCCGAACTCAGTAAACGCCCCGCAGACGGCCCCTGAGGGCATTAGGGTGATCCACGTTCCCCCGTGGTGAGGACATGCGGAAGAGGGCCGGAAGCCCTCAGACCGTCCAGCCGACACCCACGGGCGACGCTCCGCGCTTCGACGGATGACGCGGACGGAACGAGCCCCGCCGGAGTAGCTACCGGCGGGGCTTCCTGCTGTCTCAGGGGCGCGTTTCCGCAGGTCAGGGTACATGTCGGTAAACTGTTACTATCGTTCGGTGCCACCACCAAGATGGACGGCTGCGCCGCGATCTACCCGGCGCTGGCGGCGATCTTCATCGCGCAGATCTTCGACGTCCAGCTGGGTGTCGGTGACTACGTCCTGATCGCGTTCGTCTCGGTGATCGGCTCGGCGGCCACCGCCGGCCTCACCGGCGCCACGGTCATGCTGACCCTCACGCTGTCGACGCTGGGCCTCCCGCTGGAGGGCGTCGGTCTGCTCATGGCCATCGACCCGATCCTGGACATGATGCGTACGGCCACGAACGTGGCGGGCCAGGCGCTGGTCCCGGTGATCGTCTCGGCCCGCGAGAAGATCCTCGACCACGACGCGTACAACTCGGCCTCGTCCTCCCCGGTCGACGACGCCGAGGTGCGTGACGGCGAGCCGCAGCGCGTGCCCGTCGCCGCGTAGCCGCACCCGAGGTACACAGGAGCGCCCCCGGTCCGTAAGCAGGGACCGGGGGCGCTCCTGTCGCGTCGTACCGGCCGGGGCGCGTGTCTAGCGGGCCGCCCCGACAGGTGTGGCCGCCGACGTGTTCCGGGCGGTCTGCCGCTGCTCGGCGAAGGCCCGGTTGGCGTGCGTCTGCTCGCGATAGGCGTCGGGCAGGTCCGGCATCGCCAGCAGGCGGTCGCAGGCGCGGATCGAGCCCTCGTAGTCGCCGACCCAGTAGGCGGTGATCGAGAACTCGAAGAGCAGGCCCCAGCGGTACACCCACGGCTGGACGAACAGCAGGTCGTCCGGCGCCTCCCGGTCGAGCGCCGTGCTGACGAAGGCGTGCGCGGCGCGGTAGCGGCCGAGGCAGCGCAGCCGGGAGGAGATTTCGTAGCAGGCTTCGAGCCGCTGCGGGCGTGACTCCCAGGCGCGTGAGAGGGCGTCCATGGCAGCCGGCCAGTCGTCGGTCTCGGCTTTCAGGATTCCGGCCTGCAGCAGCGCGTAGTACACCTCCTCGTCCCAGCCGCCCATCTGCGCGCGGCGTTCGTACAGGGCGGCCGCCTTGGCGGTGTCGCCCATGTCGCGCATGGTCTGTGCCAGGTAGAAGACGGTACGGGTGTTGGAGGGGTCGCGCTTCAGCTCGGCGCCGAGCAGCCGGGCGTCGCGTTCGAACTTGTCGTGCCGCGAGCCGCCGTCGGCGTAGTCCTCGATGACGAGGGCGTCGAGATTCGGCTGGTCGTCATGCCGGTCGGCGGTGAGGTACTCATGGGTGACGCCCTCGTACCGCCAGGGCAGGTCGCCGCGGACCAGACGTTTGATCCGGTATTCGGTGGAGCCTTCGTGCCTGAGCATGTACGAGTCGGCGGTCAGCGGGGGCAGTGGGCCCTCCCGGCGGATCACCAGGTCGGCGTCGAGGAGCAGCAGATAGTCGGCCTTGCCGTGGGCGTGCTTGATGTTCAGCGTTCGGTTGTGGCCGAAGTTCACCCAGGGCTCCTCGTGGAGCTCGCCGGGGAGGCCGTCGAGTGCGCTGCGGATCAGCTGCTGGGTTCCGTCGGTCGAGCCGGTGTCGGAGATCACCCAGGTGTCGATCAGGCCGCGGACGGAGGCGAGGCAGCGTTCGATGACCGCGGCCTCGTTCTTGACGATCATGCACAGGCAGATGGACGGTTTCATGGCAACACCAATTCCCGGCGGACAGGTGCGCGTGACCTTACGTACGGGGCCGGGCGGCGCGGCTGCGGCACGCCGGAACAGCCCGGATTCACCGAGGTGCGGGCACCCGACCGGACGTCGCCGATAGGCCAATGCGTTAAACAGAGCCGCTCTGCTGTCAAGGGGTTCCGGCTGCGATCCGATGAACCGACGGAAGCGTGAACACGCTTCGTTGTGGCTTCACTTGATTCAGCTCTGGAAGGAGCAGTGAATGAGTCCTGAACACAGGACTCCTCTCTCGGTCCGATTCCGCGGCGGCGTGCGTGGCTGACCGGCACCACGGTCGCCTCGATCGCCCTTGTCATCACGGGGTTCGCGAGCCCCGCGGTCGCCGCGGCGCAGCAGGCGCGTCCGGTTGCTGGCAGCAGCACCTAGTTCCGTCGGGCGGCGACAATTGCAAGGTCGAGAAGCCCAAGAAGCCGAAGAAGCACAGGTCGCTCGCGAGCGAGGCGCAGACGCAGGTTGCGCTCGGCGGCGGCGACAAGTGCAAGGTGGGGCCCACCGGGCCGACGGGGCCGACGGGACCCAGGGGTCCGAAGGGTGACACGGGCGCGACGGGCGCCAATGGCGCGACTGGTGCCACCGGTCCCACCGGCGCGACGGGCGCCAATGGCGCGACTGGTGCCACCGGTCCTACGGGCCCCACCGGTCCTACGGGCCCCACCGGTCCTACGGGCCCCACCGGTCCTACGGGCCCCACCGGTCCTACCGGTCCTACCGGCCCCACCGGTCCTACCGGCCCCACCGGTCCGTGTGCCGACATCGACTCCCTCGACCCGAACAACGCGGAGGAATTCAGCGCCGTACTCAGCGGCGGCAACGCGTTCGTCGGACGCCGGAACACCAACCCCATGCCCCCGCAGGGGAACTACTCGTGGGTGAATCTCTCGAATAACACCAACTACCCCTCCAACGCCTGTTCCATCTCCGTCGTGGACCACGGGAACGACTCCTACGTGAAGGTGCTGACCACCACCGGTCAGGTCTGGGAGACGCACGGCGTCACCAACGACGGCAACTTCATCTGGCTCGAACCCTGGACGCTGTTGGTGTTGCAGCCGGCCTGACCGAACGAGGAAAGTGATTGTGTGTGCTGTGCTCGCCGGGTTCCGGCGGGCACAGTGCGCACGGTGCCCCGTCCGCAAACCGGCTGTCCGGAACCGGGCCGCCACTGCTCCGTACGACGCCGAGGAGACCCGCGCCGTACTCTTACCGGGGAGTGGCACAGCGGGGCAGGAGGAAGTCGGCGTGGGTGCTGTGAAGAGCAGACGGATGCCGCGTGCCGTGCGTGAGCAGCAGATGATGGACGCCGCCGTGCAGACCTTCGGGCAGCGCGGATACCGTGCCGCGTCGATGGACGAGATCGCCGAGCTGGCCGGGGTGTCCAAGCCACTGGTGTATCTGTACCTCAACTCCAAGGAAGAGCTTTTCACCGCCTGCATCCGGCGCGAGGCGAAAGCGCTGGTCGACGCGGTACGGGCGGGGGCGGAGCCGGGACTTCCGGCCGACCGGCAACTGTGGTCCGGACTGCGCGCGTTCTTCACGCACACGGCGGAGCATCCGGACGGCTGGTCGGTGCTGCACCGCCAGGCGCGTACGCACGGGGAGCCCTTCGCCGCCGAGGTCACGGCGATGCGGGACGAGATCGTGGCGTTCGTGACGGGTCTGATCGGGGCCGCGGCACGCGAGGCACACCACGGTCCGGCGCTCCCCGACCGCGATGTGTCGGGGCTGGCGCAGGCGCTCGTGGGGGCCGCGGAATCGCTCGCCGGGTGGGCGAACGAGACCCCGGGCGTCTCGGCGAAGGAGGCCGCGGCCACCCTGATGAACTTCTCCTGGGCGGGGCTGGAGAACCTTATGAACGGCCGTCCGTGGCAGCCGCCGAACCGGGCCGGGGACCGGGCGGCCCGAGTGTTGTCCCGGTGAGGTGGACGCGGTCCGCGCCGCGCAGCTGGAAGCCGGTGGAGTCCGCCGCGTAGGTGACGGTGGCGGGCAGCAGGACGGGGGCCCTGAAGTCGGCCCGTACCCACCGGACTTCATCGGGCCGCGGTGCCTCGGCCAGGCAGCGGGCGACGGTCCACATGCCGTGGGCGATGGCCCGGGGGAAGCCGAAGAGTCGGGCGGTGAGCGGATACAGGTGGATGGGGTTGCGGTCGCCCGACGCGGCACCGTAACGGCGCCCCAGATCGCCGGGGAGCCGCCACTCGGCGACGGCGGGAAGCCCGGGGACCGGGTTCGGGTCCGGGGCTGAGTTCGGGGCCGGGTCCGGGTTCGGGGCCGGGTCCGGGTTCGAGTCCGGGTTTCGGTTCGTGTCCAGGGCCGGGGCCCCCGTGATGACGGTCGCGCGTGTCGCATGCCGGGAGAGATAGCCGCTGCGGGACTCCCAGACCAGCTCGCCCGCCAGCCGCGCCTCGGTGACCACCGTGACCTCGGTGCCGCGCCGGTGAGGGGCCGACCCAGCGGTGTACACCGTGAGTTCGAGCAGATCGGCGGGGTGCAGGGCCCGGTGACGGGTGATCTCGATCCAGGTGTGGACGAGCCCGACGACCGGCAGCGGGAACCCCCTGGCCGTCATCAGCCGCATGGCGAGCGGGAAGCCCAGCACATGCGGGTACGTGAGCGGCAGCACACCCGGCTCGGAGAAGCCGCAGACCCGGCGGTACGAGGCGAGGGGGGCCGGTGCGATCGGCGCGGCCGGGAGGACCGCCCGGCCGGTGGGTACGGCGGCGCCCGGGCGGCCGGCCCTCTTGAACGGGGACGTGACAGCTGCCCGTACGAGTGTCACGTTCAGATTCGGCATGGGTCACGCACCCAGCAGGCTCTGGCCGCAGACCCGCACGATCCGGCCGTTGACGGCCGTCGAGGAGGGCTTGGCGAACCAGGCGACGGCCTCGGCGGCATCGACCGGTAGGCCGCCCCGCGCAAGGGAGTTCATCCGGCGGCCCGCCTCCCGGACGAAGAGGGGAACGGCCGCGGTCGTCTTCGTCTCGAAGAAGCCCGGGGCCACCGCGTCGACCGTGACACCGTGATCGGCGGCGGCACGCGGAGCCAGGGAGCGGACCAGGCCGATGATGCCCGCCATGCTCGCCGCGTAGTTCGTCCGGCCGGTGTTGCCCGCGATACCGGCGATGGACGCGGTGGCGACGATCCGGCCGCCGCGGTTGACGGTGCTCGCCTTGAGCAGCGCGTCCGTGGTGCGCAGCACGCTGTCGAGATCGACGTCGGCGACACAGGCCCAGCGGCCGGCCGGCATGTCGGCGAGCCGGCGGTCGCGGGTGATGCCCGCGTTGTGGACGAGGACGTCGAGACCGCCCGGGACCGCGACGGCGATCCGTTCCGCGGCATCCGCGGCGGTGATGTCCAGCGACCGGGTCTCCAGCGACCAGCGGCGCAACGGGGCGGGCTGCGGGAGGCCGAGCCGCCGGGTCAGGAAGCGGCCGGGTGCTGTGCCGGTGAAGTGCAGACAGCGGTCGGCCATTGTCCGGACTCCCTGCTCGGTCCTGGATTTACTCCAAAGCAAGGTTACTCAAGAGTCAGGAGCTGGTCGAGATGAGCCGGCCGGGATGATCCCCCTCGCACTCCCGCAGCCCCGCAGGGTCGCGGTGATCGGCGGCAGCCGCACCCCGTTCGCGCGCTCCGACGGCCCGTACGCACAGGTCTCCAACCAGCAGCTGCTCACTGCCGCGCCGGACGGCCTGGTCGAGCGGTTCGGGCTCCAGGGGCAGCGGGTCGGCGAGTTCGTCGCGGGTGCCGTCCTCAAGCACAGCCGCGACTTCAACCTGGCGCGCGAGACCGTACTCGGCTCGGCGCTGGACCCCCGCGCACCCCCGCGTACGACATTCAGCAGGCATGTGGCACCGGCCTCCAGGCCGTCATCGCCGCCGTCGGCAAGATCACGCTCGGTGCGATCGACTCGGCGATCGCGGGCGGTACGCACACCACGAGCGACGCGCCTCTCGGCGTCAACGACGAGCTGCGCAAACTGCTGCTCACCGCCCGCCGGGCAACGTCGACAGGGGCCGGAATCAAGGCACTTGCACGCGTACGTCCACGGCACCTCGTCCCGGACATCCCACGCAACGCCGAACCCCGCACCGGCCTCTCGATGGGCGACCACGCGGCGGTCACCGCCCGTCGCCGGGGCATTGGCCGCGAGGACCAGGACCGCCTCGCGGCCACCAGCCACCAACGCCTCGCGGCCGCGTACGAACGCGGCTTCCTGGACGACCTCGTCGTCCCGTTCCAGGGCCTGACCCGCGACCAGAACCTGCGCCCCGACTCCACGGCGGAGCAACTCGCTGGGCCTAGGCTGGTGTTCGGCGCCGACCGCCCCGACGCGACGATGACCGCGGGTAATTCCACCCCCCTCACGGACGACGCCGCGACCGTACTGCTCGCCGGCGAGGAATGGGCCAGGGCCCACGACCTGGAACCGCTCGCCCACCTCTCGCTCCACGAGACGGCCGCCGTCGACCACGTGAACGGCGAGGACGGCCTCCTGATGGCCCCCGCGTACGCCGTACCGCGCCTGCTGGAGCGCGCCGGCCTCACCATCGAGGACTTCGACCTGTTCGAGCTCATCTCCCTCTGCGCGGCCGGCGGCCAGGGCGTCACAGCGATCCTCGAACGCCCTGAACCACCGCTCCGACCGGGCCCCGGATTCCACCCGTGCTCCGGCCTGACGTATCAGTCCGGCCGACGCCGAATTCCACCTCGTTCCGGCCTTACGCACCGATCCGGCCGGGCACACCATGTCGGCCGGACACCAGAATCCACCCCGCTCCAGCCTGACGCATCAAAGCGGACAGGCGCCAAAATCCAGCCCGTCCGGCGATTGAGGACGAAACGGCCGCCGGACGGACCCGGCAGAGCCGCCCGACCCACGTTCAGGAGCCGCACATGTCCATTCACGCGCGCTTCTGGCGGGCAAAGGTGGCCGGTGCTGACCGGCCGGAGCGCTTGGTGACAAGATCAGCCGCGAATTTACGATTGTTGATGGTCTGTTCGCGATAGGAGGCCGGAAGGTCGGGCAGGGCGAGGAGGCGATCGCAGGAAGCCAGCGATCCGCGCGCATCGCCGGTCCAGTAGGCCGTGATGGAGTGCTCGAAGAGCAGACCCCAGCTGTAGATCCAGGGCTCCATGAACAGCCAGTCCTCGGGGACGGGGCGATTGAGGCCGGCGGCGGCGACGGCGTGAGCCGCTTGATAGCGCCCCATCTTCCGTAGCCGGCAGGCCAGTTCGTAGCAGGCTTCCAGCCGCTGCGGACGGCTTTCCCACGCGCGGGTGAGAGCGTCCATGGCACCGGGCCAGTCACCGCTGTCGGCATTGAGCACCCCCACTTGCAACAGGGCGTAATACACCTCCTCCTCCCAGCCGCCCATGCCGGACCGGCGCTCGTACGTCGCGATCGCTTCCCGGGTCTCACCCATGTCACGGAGGGTCTGCGCGAGGTAGAAGACCGTTCGGGAATTGTGCGGATCGCGCTTGAGGTCCTGGCGCAACAGACGGACGTCCCGGGTGAACTTGTCCCCGCGCGAGCCGCCGTCGGCGAAATGCTCAATGCTGAGGACCTGGAGATCGGCGACGGTGTGCTGCTGCGCGGTGGTCAGATACTCGTGGGTCGCACCCTCGTACCGCCACGGAATGTCCCCTCTGACCAGCCGGGGGATGCGGTATTCGAGGGCGCCGAGATGACGCAGCATGTACGAGTCGGCGCTCAGTTCGGACAGCGCGGACAGCGACCCCTCTCGTCGGACGGCCATATCGGCGTCGATGAGCAGGAGATAGTCGGCCCTGCCACGTGCGCGCTGGATGTTCAGGGTGCGGTTGTGGCCGAAGTCGGTCCAGGGGTCCTCGTGGAGTTCTCCCGGAATTCCCTTCATCGTGGCGCGGATCAATTCCTGTGTTCCGTCACGGGAGCCGGTGTCGGAGATGACCCATGCATCCACCAGGTCGCGTACGGAGTTCAGGCATCGCTCGATGACCTTCGCCTCGTCCTTGACAATCATGCACAGGCAGATCGACGGCTTGCGATGCAGAGCGGGGGACCGTTCTTCGGAAGGACGGTCGATCAGATTTTTCATATACAACTCCCGATCTGGCTGTAATGGAGTAACGCCCCGCGGCGAATTGGTGCGGTGTGCGGGATCAGTCGATCCGGTCACCGAGGAGAGCGACGCTAGTGCGCATGAATCCGGCGGCCACGACGCGACACGGAGTTCTCGGGGGCGCGCGGGTGGCCGGACCGTCATGGCCAATGCGCCTAACCAGGCTGAAAATAGGGGCAGATGGCCGAAGCATCCGTCACTCACAAAGGGAACGGTCCGTACCCGGACGGAAGATCAGCGGCGTGGCGCATATGCCCTCACCCTGTTTCTCCTGTCACAGTCACGGTTCCGATCCACGTAGATCCGGTAAGGAATCCAAGATGCGCAAATCGAGAAGCTGGGACATCCTGTCCCGTTCAACCCTGGGCGCCATGTCGCTGGGAATGACCCTGGCGCTGTGCCCCATGGACATCGCTCACGGAACGCCGAACCCCACGGATTCGCAGGCGGTCAACCGAGTGATGGCCAGCCGGGTGGCGGCCAGCGTGTCCGGGACGGTCATCTCCCAGACCTCTCAGAACATTCGCAGCGGTCCCACCACCCAGTCGCAGATCGTGGGCAATGTGCCGTCCGGCGGCACCGTGTCCATCGCCTGCCAGGTGGTCGGCCAGAACGTCGACGGAAACTCGCTGTGGTACCTGCTGTCCAACGGCACCGGCTGGATGAGCGCCCGCTACATCGCGACGCAGACCACCGTGCCGTTCTGTGACGACTACCCAGGAACCGGACCTACCGGTCCGACGGGACCGACGGGACCGACGGGCCCGACAGGTGCCCACGGCGTGACCGGTTCGACGGGTCCGACGGGTGCGACGGGTCTGCAGGGCGTGACCGGTCCTACGGGTGCGGCGGGTGTCAACGGTGCCAATGGCGCTACCGGTGCGACGGGTGCGACGGGTGCGACCGGTTTGACCGGTCCGACGGGTGCGACGGGTCTGCAGGGCGTGACCGGTCCCGCGGGTGCGACGGGTGCGACGGGTGTCAACGGTGCGACTGGTCCCGCCGGTCCGACGGGTGCGACGGGTCTGCAGGGCGTGACCGGTCCCACGGGTCCGGCGGGTGTTAACGGCGCCAATGGCGCCAATGGCGCCACCGGTGCGACCGGTGCGACCGGCTTGACCGGTCCGACGGGTGCGACGGGTCTGCAGGGCGTGACCGGTCCCGCGGGTGCGACGGGTGCGACGGGTGTCAACGGTGCGACTGGCGCCACCGGTTCGACCGGTCCCGCCGGTCCGACGGGTGCGACGGGTCTGCAGGGCGCGACCGGTGCCACCGGTGCGTCCGGTGCGGTCGGTGCTCACGGTCCGACGGGTGCGACCGGTCCGACGGGTGCGACGGGCCTGCAGGGCGTGACCGGTGCCACGGGTGCGTCCGGTGCCAATGGCGCCACCGGTGCGACCGGTCCCGCGGGTCCGACGGGTGCGACGGGTCTGCAG